>JAPLVI010000051.1 GCA_026397195.1 Candidatus Berkelbacteria bacterium
GTAATGATAAAAACAAAAAAGAAAGCTTTGGTTTAAGATATTTTGATTTTTTTGAATCTGTTGAGAATTTTCTCCTCTTTTTCAAAAAGAGGAAAGGCAGCGACTCTTTTTATCGCTTCGTTTAATTCAATCCACCTTACTTCATCGTGCTCAAAAGCGCTTGAGCTCATTTTTTTAATTGGTTTACAAACAAAATAATAAGTCGTTTTATAGATTTTTACATCTTTGTAATGCCAAGTTGATTTCAGAGAACCTATTTTATTTAATACCTCAACTTTATAGCCAGCTTCTTCCTCGATTTCACGTTTAGCCGCTTCTTTTTTTGTTTCGCCTTCGCGGGCTGTACCCTTAGGCAGATGCCAGGAATCATAATCCCAATGGTCAGTTTTAAAACGATGAAGCAGAAGGACTTCTAGTTTCCCTTTTTTATTTTTTTGCCAAACAATACCACCGCAGGAATAACCGTAAGGATGATTTTTGTTGCCCCTTAGTTCTTTCATTTTAAAAGCTTATCGTTTGTAGATCGTGAGAAATATATAATTTACCGTTAAAATTTTTATGCACATCGTTTTCGATCTCTTTGTTGGTGCCGAAACCGTCAAAAATATGGATTAGAGCCATTTGTTTAATATTGGCATGACTTGCAAGCAACCCACATTCAAAAGGAGTGAGGTGGTTTGGTTTTGTTCCCCAGTTTTTATGAAAGAGTGGCCCCAGAGACATCTCAAGGACAGTGAGGTCGGCATTTTTAGCGATTTTGATTAGATTTTCGTCATAACCACAATCACCACTGTAGACAAAAGACTTTTTTAAATATTCAACGCGAAAGGCGACTGAATGAAATTCATCTGGGAAGTGTCTGACTTCTTGCCCGTATATTTTGAGATTATCTATTATTTTTTGATCTTTTTCATATTCAAAGACCTTGATCTCAAAAGGCAGTTTGACGATTTTTAGCTCGGGGCTCATTATTTTGATTAAAGTGTCTAGATCATTCTTAAACCCCCGATAGCCGTGGAGATAAAGAGGCTGTGTCCTTTTAGTTTTGGGATAAAAAATACCTGAAACAAAAGTGGATTGCAAAATATTAATCAGGCTGCCCATGTGGTCGGCATGCGGATGGGAAATAAAAATTTGGTTGATCTTTTGAATGTCGAAACTGGCACGGACGATATTTAGTGGAGCGCCCCAGCCACAGTCAAAAAGCAATAACTTTTTTCTTGCTTCAAGCATCATCGAGGCGGAAGTGCGTTTTTTATTAATAAGCGCTGAGCCCGAACCCAGAATAGTTAATTTCATAGTATATACTTATTATCCGTCTCGGGCGAGGCCGTCGAGCCGAGGTTGGGTATACTATTTGATAATAAACCTAATTATCAAAAGAGCCACAATATTTATAACTTTAATGACGGGATTTATGGCAGGCCCGGCAGTGTCTTTGTAGGGATCACCGACTGTATCACCGACGATGGCGGCTTTGTGGACAGGTGAGCCTTTACCGCCGAGATGACCTTCCTCGATATATTTTTTGGCATTATCCCAAGCCGCACCGCCGGTCGTCATGGAGATAGCAAGATACAGACCGCCAGCAATTGAACCAATCAGAATTCCGGCGAGCATTTTTTCCCCAAATAAAAAGCCGAAAATAATGGGAATTGCTACTGGAAGTAAACTGGGCACAATCATTTGTTTTAAAGCTGACTTAGTAACGATATCAACCGCTTTATCATATTCCGGCTTACCCGTGCCCTGAAGAATGCCTTTGATTTCTTTAAATTGTCGTCTAACCTCAGTCACCACCGATTGAGCAGCTTTGCCCACCGCCTCTAATGCCAGGGCAGCGAATAAATAAACAGTAAGAATACCAATCAAAAAGCCAACCAAGACATGTGGGTCGCTGATATCAAAAGCGACTAATTTACCCGTAATTTTTTGAATAGTTTCATTAAAAACAGAGAAAAGGACTAAAGCAGCAAGCCCGGCAGAGCCGATAGCATAGGCTTTGGTTACGGCTTTGGTTGTATTGCCTACTGCATCCAAAGCATCAGTCGTCTCGCGCACTGATTCTTCCATGCCTGTCATCTCGGCGATGCCGCCAGCGTTGTCAGTGATCGGACCGTAGGAATCGATAGAAACAATCATAGGTGCCAGTGATAACATCGCTACAACCGCCATAGCAATCCCTGTCAGGCCCGCCAGATTGTAACTGGTCAATATTGCTCCAGCAATGACCAGAGCCGGTAAAGCGGTTGAGTAGAGGCTGGTGGCAATGCCAGAAATAATATTAGTTGCTGCTCCAGTTTTTGAACTTTCAGCGATTTTTTGCACCGGTCTGAATTTAGTACTGGTGTAGTATTCGGTGATGATAAAAAGAAGAATGGTGACGGCGATGCCAACGATACCTGACCAGAACCAATTGATTTGATTGATATAGAAATGATTGATTAAATAAAAACCAATCCCAGCCAAGACGACAGCAATACCAAAAGCCGTATAGAGCGAGGTCATTATACTCTTGCTTTTCTTAAGCCACAGTGAAGCCAGAATTGAAGCGATAATACCGATACCCCCCTATCTTGCCTACCAAATCAGCACCAACATCGGCCCCTTTTGTATAAATTCCTCCACCCAGACGGGCAAAGATTGAAATTAAGGATCCGCCAAAACCCAGAGCGACTAGAACCTCGACATCCTTAAAGATAAGCCAGGTGACAGAAAGTGCAAGTAACCCCAAGCTACCGGTGAGAATGCCTGTTACCGCCCCGCCTTTAAAAGCCAGATTAAGTGCCGGGAAAAGACCTTTTTGGGCAGCGTTGGCGACCCTAACATTGGTACGCACCGAAATTAGCATTCCGGTTATCCCGGCAAGAGCAGATAGTGTTGCGCCAATTAAAAAGCCAAGAGCCGATTGAATGCCTAAAGCGAAGAAAAGAATGATAAAAATAATTATCGCCACCACGGCGACAGTTATGTATTGACGCTTAAGAAATGCCGCTGCTCCTTCTTGAATCGCGCCCGCGATTTTCTTCATTTCTTTGGTTCCTTGGGATTTTTTAAGAATCCAGAAGATAATGTAAATTCCATAAAGAATGCCAACGATAGCGGCAATAAACGCGAACCAAATAAATTTGTCTGCCATAAAAATCTCCTAATAAATTTAGTTATTACTTTTTAATATCTTAGCTTATTAAGAGATTGTTTTCAAGCCATAATATTATCTTTGAGTTTCTTCGGCATTTTTTCGATAGCGTAGCGCAACGCGGTGCGAGGCATCTCTTTTTTGTATTTGAGGACAAAGTTAAAGACTTCATTTTTATAATTTTCTGCCGCTCGTTTAAGCATCCAGCCGTATCCTTTTTGCACTAAATCGTCTTTGTCCCCCATTAATTTTTTGGCAATCCAAAAAATATGAGGTAGATGTTTTTTCTGCGGAAAATCTCTAGAGCCGGAGATAAAGCTGACGGCCGCTGCTCTTCTTACCCAGCGATTTTTAGAGCCCGCCCATTTTTTGATTTTTGGGATAACTATGGGATAATTCTGCACAAAATAATTAATCGTATGAGCGCAGAAAGTATCGACTTTACCCCAATTATTTACATATTTTTTAAGCCATTTTTCAAAAATCTTAAAATCAGATTGTTTGAAATTTGTAACTAATTTCTCTGTCCAAATGAAAACAATTTCCGCCTCTTCGTGATAATCGGACTTCAACATCTTTTCGCCAAGAGCAAGGAAATCTTTTTTCTCCAATATTTTAATATCAGGGAAATATTTCAAAGCAATTTTCCGCACGATGTTGCTTCTGACGCCATAAACTAAAATTCTTTCTTTAAAAAATTTTATCTCTCCTTTTTTAAATTTGAGATCAATGTTTTTTTTAAGTTCTTTTCTAATTTCTTGAATTAATATCATCAAAA
>JAPLVI010000146.1 GCA_026397195.1 Candidatus Berkelbacteria bacterium
ATATAATTCTTTTTATTGGCTTCATCACGCAGAGCCAGCTCAATTTCAAATTTTTCAAAGCCAAATTTACCTAGCATTTCCTTGGCTAAATCATAGACTTTGGTTATTTCTTCTTCTAGTTGGTCAGGACGGCAGAAAATATGGGCATCATCTTGGGTAATCATGCGCACGCGTAAAAGGCCGTGCAAAACGCCTGCTTTTTCATAACGATAAACGGTGCCGATTTCAGCGAGCTTAATCGGTAGCTCTTTATAAGAGTGGAGATGGGATTTATAGATCATCACGTGGAAAGGACAATTCATCGGCTTGAGCAAAAATTGCTCTTTGTCAATTTTCATTGACGGATACATCATCTCGCGGTAGTGGTCATAGTGCCCTGATTTTTTCCAAAGGCCGATGCGACCGATGTGTGGTGTATAAACCAGATCATAACCGCGCTTGAGGTGCTCATCTTTCCAATATTTCTCAATTTCATGGCGAATTCGGGCGCCATTAGGATGCAAAAGAACAAACCCAGCGCCGACTTCGTCAGAAATACTAAACAAATCCATTGTTTTATTGATGAGGCGATGGTCGCGCTTCTTGGCCTCCTCCTCTTTTTCCAAATATTTCTTTAAATCTTCCTCTGATTCGAAAGCAACGCCGTAAATCCGCTGCAGCATGGCGTTATTTTCATTCCCCCGCCAATAGGCGCCGGCAATCGAGGTCAGTTTAAAGGCTTTAGGGTTTAAGTCTTTGGTTGATTCAACATGCGGACCAGAGCATAAATCAACAAAATCGCCTGACTTGTATATCGTGACTTTCTTTTTTTCTTCTGCCTTCAAGTCTTCAATCAATTCAATTTTATAGGGCTGTTTAGCTTCTTCAAAAAACTTTTTCGCCTCGCTAATCTCGACTTCCTTTTTTTCGAATTTGACTTCTGATTTAATAATATCCTTCATTTTGCCTTTAATGATTTCTAAATCCTCTGGGATCAAAGTGCGAGGCAGTTCAAAATCATAATAAAAGCCATCCTCAATTGTTGGGCCAATACCAAATTTAGCCTCGGGGAACATTTGATAAACCGCTGCCGCCAAAACATGGGCAAAGGAATGTCTGATTGTCTCTAAATTTTTTTCGGTCATATTTTTCTTTCCTTAAATAATAACACTTCAATTTGATTTTGTAAATTTGTTTGACAACAGACTTAAACGCGATAAAATAGAAATTACATTTCCATATGAGAAAGCCTTATTCGTTATGGGTTTGTTTAATCCTTGCAGTCTGCATACTTTTTATACCGTTCCTTACAGCAATGGCGAATAACAACGGTGAATTTGAGCTCGGCGAACCTGGAATATTACCTAATACATTCTGGTATAATTTCGAGATAATGAAGGAACGATTGGTTGTTATTTTCACTTTTTCGAATTTATCCAAAGCAAAAAAAATACTTAACTTATCCACTGAAAGAATCTCCGAGCTCAAAAAAATGACGGAGCTAGGAGATGTGCCGAATTCTCAAAAAGCTATTAATCGATATATTAGCTTTCTGGATGAAATGAAATCAAATTTAAATGACTGCAATAAAAATGATGGTAAAACTAAAGAGCAGATAGAAAAATCGAGGCAAACCGCTGCTTGGCAGGAAGAGCAATTAATAGC
>JAPLVI010000180.1 GCA_026397195.1 Candidatus Berkelbacteria bacterium
TAATTATTATAATTAGATCCTTGACAGATTTTTGAAACTTTGCTATAATATAATATTAAATGGTTCGGGAGGCATTGCTTCCCTTTAAAATGAATCAAAAATAAGGAGGACTTTAAAAGGTGAAAAAGGGAATAATTTTTCTAGTCTTGGTAGTTTTACTGGTTGGAATTTTGCTAGCAGGTTGTGGTGAGCCGCCGGTTTCGCAAGCGAAGTTCCAGCAGTTCCAGACTAAAACTGAGGGACAATTCACAGCACAAGGTGCGAGGATTGGCGAGGCTGAGAGGGTTGTTAAGACGATACCTGATATGGCAAAAGACATCACGACGATTAAAAATGACCGTGATACAGATAAGGCCGTGCAGCTCGTGCAAGATCAACTGAAGGCGGAAAAAGCAGATAGACAGTCGGACGCCTTAAAGGCGCAACTGGACGCCTTAAAGGCGAAAGATGCTGAGCTCGAGAAGGACATTGCCGAAATTGAAAATGAACTTAAAGATATTAATCAATCTCCCCAATACCCGCCATCCTACCCGCCTTCTTATCAATCCCAGATTTTCAGAGCCGAGGTTTATAATGGCGAAAACTTTGACCAGTATATTGGTTCGTTCCAAGAATCTACTATTGACCATGACTGGGGGAGCGGAGGGCCTGCTGGTCTCACCGATTACTTCTCAGTGAGGTGGGAAAGTATTTCTCCCGACATCTGGTTTGAAAGCGGGAATTATCAATTTAAAGTTCGGGTTGACGATGGCGTTCGGCTTTATCTGGATGGACAGCTGATTATTGACAAATGGCTAACCCATGCAGCCACCACTTACCAAGTTGAGCGTTATTTAAGCCAAGGGTACCATAATATTAGGTTGGAATATTTTGAACGGGCAGGTCAGGCGGTTATCCGCTTGAGTTGGCAACTTAAATCATAATTAAATCACGAAGGCTGGTGACCCTACGGGTCACCAGCCATTTCATTTGATTTTTTATTTTAACGCGATAGAATAATAATACGCCCAGGTGGCGGAACTGGCAGACGCGCTGGGCTTAGGACCCAGTGGGGAAACTCTTGAGAGTTCGAATCTCTCCCTGGGCACCAGTAAGGAATTTGCAAGCGGTCTTGGTTCGCCTCGCTTCGCTCGGCGACCAAATTGGACGGAGTTTTGAAAGAAAAAATCAATTTTTGGTTTTGTAATTAGTAAAAGAAAATTTTCTATAATAATTAAAAATTATTTTTATGAAACAAGCCTTTTCTAAAATTTGGATTATAGTTATTCTTCTTATTCTCATCACCGGAGGAATTTTCGCTTGGCAGTATTTTGGGGCATCGAAAGAAGCTAAAACGCTAGGAAAAGGGGGACAAGGATGCATCAGCTCCGGAGGAACATTAACAACGGCAATGTGTTGTAAGGGTGTTGGTGACTTTCCTAGCGCTTGCCTTATTGGTCCCTGCGGTTGTTCACCAGGAAACAGCCATCAGATAAAGATTTGTGACTGTGGGTTTGACAGATGTTTTAATGGAAGTAGCTGTATGTCAAAAGAAACGGCTAAAGACGAAACCGCCGATTGGCAGACTTACAGGAATGAGGAGTATGGGTTTGAGGTGAAGTATCCGAAAGATTGGTTTATTACCGTTAGTTCTGATAATAAAGTTGTATATTTTGAAAGCCCCGATGCCCATAAATTAATCCAAGAAGGCAAAAAAGTAAGGGGTTCATATGCTTCTAATTTAGAAATACGTCGTTTCGCAAAAAATGAAATTTTAAGAAATACTTATAAAAGTATTTTGGATTATTTGGATAGAGACCCTAGTATTAATAAACTCGGAGAGATAACTATAGATGGTTATCAAGCATATGAAATTTTAATAGGGGGTTACAGCGAAAATTATGGGATTTGGATATTAAAAGATAATTATGTTTACGAATTGTCTTTCAGCTTAACAGAGCAGAAACCCCTTAACACCATTGAAAACCGAATGCTTTCCACTTTTAAGTTTTTGGAGTAATTTTTATGAAACAAGCCTTTTCTAAAATTTGGATTATAGTTATTCTTCTTATTCTCATCACCGGAGGAATTTTCGCTTGGCAGTATTT
>JAPLVI010000133.1 GCA_026397195.1 Candidatus Berkelbacteria bacterium
AGAATAATCTCCCGGGCCAAAGACGAGAATGTCTCACCCAAAGAATATATTGCTTGGGCAGTAAACAGTAAACAGAAAGCAGTAAACAGAGCAGAAAAAAAACGAGCCGCCATTCAGCTTGAGATCGGTCGAACTTATGAACTTTATCAGCAACTTCTGCGACAAAAAAATTATATGGATTTTGGCGATTTGATTTATTTTTTGCTTTTAGGCCTTAAAAAAAGACCCGAAATTCTGTATGAGCTTCGACAAAAATTCAAATATATTTTGATCGATGAATTTCAAGATACAAATTACATTCAAGATGAATTGGTTAAACTTTTAGCCCATCCTCATAATAATGTTACGGTCGTGGGGGATGATGACCAGTCGATTTATAAATTCCGCGGGGCTGCCATTTCCAATATCATTAAATTTAAACAAGACTATCCCAACTCTCATCAAGTAGTACTTACGGAAAATTACCGCTCAACCCAGAGTATTCTTGATGTGGCGTATAATTTGATTAAAAATAATAATCCTGACCGGCTGGAGGTGACGAATAAAATCAATAAAAAGCTAATCGCTCAAAACAAAAAGAAAGGCAAGATTGAATTTTTATCATTTGATACTGAGGCGTCGGAAACTGATAAGGTGGCGGAGATAATTAAAAAGAAAGTTTCGGCCAAAGGCCGATCCGCCTCTGGCGGAAAATCCCAAAACATTGCCTATAAAGATATTGCTATCTTGGTGCGCGCCAATGCCCAGGCGCAAAGTTTTATCAAAACTTTAAATCTCAATGATATTCCTTCCCAGTTTTCCGGGGACACCCTTTTATATCGCCGACCAGAAATCCAGCTGTTATTAAATTTCTTGCGCTTGATGACGACTAACCAAGATAGTCTTGCCCTTTATCATTTGGCGACTTCGGCCATCTATAATATTGATATCAATGATTTGATTGAACTTAATGACTTTTGTCGTCGTAAAAATTTTTCTCTTTTTCACGCCATGAGTCGGGTTAGGGAAATTGAACAAGAAATACAAGTCTCAGAAGAATCCAAAGAAAAAGCAATAAAATTAATTGACGATCTAAAGCAATATCGCGAACTAACGAAGAAAAGACTTCCGGGCGAGGTTTTGTATCAATTTTTAAGTGACAAAAATGTCATCAAAGAGCTGCGTATGGCCTTAGATACGCCGGAAAATGAAATCAAAATCAGAAATATTTCTTTCTTTTTTGACCATCTGGCCGGTTTTCAGCGCATTGTTAAAGCGCCAACTGCAATGCATCTGGTTGAATATTTGGATTCGATTCTTGACTCAGGTGTTTCACCAGAAGAAAGAGAGCGCGATCCGGATATTGATGCTGTTAATGTCTTAACCACTCACGCCGCCAAAGGACTTGAATTTAAAATTGTATTTATTTGTTCTTTAGTTGATGGTCGTTTTCCAGCCACCAGACGAAGCGAATCAATCGATATTCCCAATCAATTTATCAAAGAAGTCCTACCTAAAGGGGATTGGCATATCGAGGAAGAACGCCGGCTCTTTTATGTCGCTATGACCCGCGCTAAAGAAGAACTTTATCTCACCTGTGCTACAAGCTATGGCGGAGAGAGAGCGCGTCGGCCTTCGCCTTTTATTGCTGAAGCTTTGGGTAAAAAAGTGATTGCCGAAACTAAAAAATCGACCATTAAAAAAATTGAGCAGATTGAATTATTCCGGGAAGAGACATCTCCCCGAATTAGAAAAAGATTTTCTGATTCACTTTATTTAAGCTATAGCCAACTTGATGATTATCTGACTTGTCCTTATAAATACGAAAATTCAAGTATCATCCATGTGCCCGTAATGCAGCATTTTGCCGCAGCTTTTGGCAATTCCTTGCATCGAACGGTGGCTCAATTTTACCGGGCGAAAATTGCTAGCCGGACAATGACATTTCCCGAACTTTATAAAAATTATCTTCAATATTGGCGCAATGATAATTACTTAAATGAAGAACACGAGCAAGAGGCAAAAATTAAAGGCAAAAAAATGCTTTTGACTTTTTATAAAAAAGAGCGTAATAGTCCGCTACCCAAAAAAGTAGAGCAGAAATTCCGATTTAAATTGGGCAAAGATACTATTGCTGGTTTTATTGATGCGATTTATGAAGAAAATGGCAAAGTTAGAATTATTGACTTTAAATCGTCAAGCGTAGATTCCAAAGAAAAAGCTTATGAGGCGGCGACTTCTTCCTTGCAGTTGGGAATTTATGCTCTGGCATATAAAGAAATTGAAGGGAAATTACCCGATTCAGTCGGACTTTATTTTTTGGGCTCGGGAATCGTGGGTGAGTCAAAACCAACCGAACGGCGAATTGAAACTATCAAAAAGAAAATTATTGAGGCAAGAGAGGGGATAATCGCCGGCAAATTTGACCCCAAGCCCTCGCAATTTAATTGTCTATATTGCGCGTTTTCTAAAATCTGCCCTTATTCTGAAGTTTAAAACATTAAGGTTGCGGCTCACCGCCGCATTTATTCTTGCCATCACCCTACACGGGGTTCGGCAATGCCAATAGCTGTCGGGCTTCGCAACTCTGAGCCCCTGTCTCCTAAGAAAAATCCTCGGAGAAGAATTAACAAATTTGAATATATAATGTAATATGGTCTCATAACTAATTAATCATTATTATGCAACCAACAATTATTTACATTTTTAGTGGATTAATTTTAGCCGGGGTTGTCGTCGCCGTACTCTTATTAATGCGTATCTTTGAACAGAATAAAAAAACGCTTGAGGAGCAAAAAAAATTGAAAGATGATTCCGGGATTGCCATGCTCAACCAGAATGTGCAAGGGATGACCAATACGATGAGCAAGCGCCTGGATAATGCTGCTCGCCAATTCGCCCACTTACAAAACGCACTTGGTCAGGTACAAGAAATGGGCAACCAAATGGGTAAACAGATGAAGGAT
>JAPLVI010000015.1 GCA_026397195.1 Candidatus Berkelbacteria bacterium
CCCACAGCAGAATGGTGGCGTTGACGAGCCTTGATTTGATTTTCAGCTACGGCAATAAGTCTAATTTTAGTCGAAAAACCAAGTTTAACTATTTTCTCCTCTACTCCAGTCAAAGCTGCCTCAACTGGTCCAGGTAATTGAATATCGCTTGGTTTCTCTGCTTCCCTTTCAGGCTGGGTAGCAGTAAAAAACAAATCCCTAATAAAATTCCAAAATCCACCCAGAGCAATCTGAAAAAATCCTCTCCCTGAAGATTTGCCTGATTTAACCGCAGCAACATGAGAAATCCCTTTGTTCTGCCATTCGTCGGAGACAGGTCGTACTATAACTTGCATCCAGATTTCTTCATCTTCATGCACCTTAGAGAGCACCGCCGTGATTGAAGCTAAGGGATCAACGTCAAAGTTGTCGTAAGTTTTAATCGGATAGACGTCTTCTTTATTTAAAATCAACTCCGAGCCCATATAATCGACACCTTGGCCCTCATTAGGAAGCTTAGCATAATCCTCAACTTCCTGAATTTCAATGTCAGGATATTGAGCATAAATTTGTCCTTCGACAAAATCGCGCAAATGATTTGGTACAAAAACATAAAATTTGATTTGATTTTTTTGCGCCACTATTTCAAAAGAGACAAAATCAGCAATTGCCGACTCAGTCGATTCTGATTTTGATTTATAGATGCCATGCAAAGCGGCAAAGAGAGCTTCGGCCGCCAGTGGTGTTTTTTCATTTTCTTTAGGAACAGAAATAAAGAGAATGGTATAATCTTGCTGCGTTAAAATCAGCTTTTTACCAAGATAATGTCTTTTTTTAAAATAAAAATAAAGAGCAATTACGATTGCAATAAAGATTAGAATGAGAACAAATATTAGCATAGCCCCATACCCTTCGACATTCAAAGCAAAATCAGCTGAGTCTTGGCTTTATGATTTTGCCAATTTATACAGACCCTTTTGATCACGCTCGAACTGCTTTTTAACGAGTAAATTCATCATGACCGTATTTCTGGCAACGAGTTTGGTTTTTAACACCTCTTCAATTATAACATCTCTTACCAAACCCTTGGGATTAGAGCGCAAAATTTCGGCAATGACATCTTCAACAGTTCCGCCCTTAAATCCCCATTCGGCTAACGCGTAAATTCCTCGTCCAACGAGTACAAAACGAGGATCCAAAATTAATTCATTATGGACAGTGGCAGCGGTTGGATTTTTTCCTGCGAAATTCTCTTTCGTAATTAATTCAGCAATATGAGTGAAATGAAGTGGTCTCTCTTCTTTCTTTAAGATGAAATGAGATTTATCTCGGGCACTTTTGGGATTAATTTCACGCCAGATTGAGAGTCCAACGCGGCCTTTCCAATCGAAAGCAAAAGCCAAAGATGAGTAAATCAAGCTTTTAACTGTTTCATCTGATAATTTGACTTTACTTTTAGCTTTAAAAACTTCAATCAAATTTTCTACTGTTATGGCTTTGCCTTTACTTTTAAAAATTTTGGCTAAATCGATTTCGGCAGAGATAATATCCTTTTGTTCTAGTTCTTTATCAATGAAAGTTGAATTCAAGTTTTTATAACCCTTGATCTTTTTAAGATTTTTAGTTGCTTCTAGTAAAAAGAGAGCATAATTTGAATTTGTTTCTAATTTCTCTTCAACATCTTTGACTGAAATTAATCCGCCCTGATTTGAGCTAAGCTTATGTACAAAAGCAAAAATTCTCTCGTTTTGAATTTGAGAGTTTTTGATCTTAAACAAAGCTGAATTCTGGATTTGGCGGATTCTTTCACGTGTAAGCTTTAAGTTTTTGCCAATAAGGGCTAAGGTTTTTGCTTTTTCGCCGAAAAGGCCAAAACGATTACCTAAAATATCCCTTTCCTTTTCTCTAAGGGTTTTAAAGACTTCTTCGATTGATTTTTCCAGGTTAAATTCTTTCATTTTGGCTAATTTACTTAATACTTATTTACAATTTCAAATTATATCACAATGCAAATAGGATGTCAAGGCTAAATGGAATAATTGCATTTTAGTCGCAGACCCCGCCTAAGGCGCTTCTGGCGTGATTGGATGTAATCCAATAAGCCAGAAAGACTCTGTGCGGGGTCAATAGTTGTTTATCTTGGCAGATAACTTATCAAACTAGCCCTTCAACCGCTGCCCAAACGCTTTCGCCTTCTTCAGGAACAATAATTGAGAGTTTATCGCCCGGTTTGGCATTGTAATAGGTGACTGAAGCCAAAAGGATGCGATAAGTTTTATCTTTGACCCTTACTTTGTAGCCTTTTTCGTCTTCCTCTAGTATTCCAACAATATTTTTGCGTTCTATTGGCTCGATTTGTTTGTAGATGAAGGAACCATCACTTTGAATTTTGAGTTTTAATTTATCGCCTTGGACCAATTTTGATTTGGAGGCGTAATTAGGCGGGATAGGATAGCGCTTTTTATCCGCCACCATAAACTCACCATCAAAAATTCCCTCGAGCACTTTTTCTTCTGGTTCTTCTTTTTGCATTTCTGGAGTTAGGATTTCGTTGATGGCTTGTTTGGCGCGAAGGATAGTACTTTCCATCCGCTCTAACTCGCTTTTTAAAATTAAGAGTTTTCTTTTGCTTAATGATTTTTTTCCGCTATAGGCGGATCCCGCCTTGCGGGACTTTTTTGTTTTTGTTTTTTCTTCTTTCATTTTGTTCTCCTCTTTTGTTTTTGTTTATAATTATTTTAATTTTTGTAGTGCTTCCTCTATATTACCACTCATATGAACCCAGCCAGTTTTTGAGAATCCAAGTTTTTTATACCATTCTATTGGATATCTTTTTGTGCCATCAGTAATAAAACGAATACGTTTAGCTCCATATCTTTCTGAGGCAGTCGTAAGAACGGTAGATAGTAATTTTTTTGCCACACCCTTTCCCCGGGAG
>JAPLVI010000141.1 GCA_026397195.1 Candidatus Berkelbacteria bacterium
GACGTAAAAAAGTAATAAATGACCTTTTTTTTGTCACCATGGTCCCCTACTATGATTATGATTTGGGTTTGCCGATTCATCCTGCATTTATGCCTAAACTAGTTGAAATGTCTCTAGCTCAAGTGATTTCTGAAGCTCAAATGTCTCAATTTCATATTGCCGAAACAGAAAAATATGCCCATGTCACCTACTTTTTTAATGGTGCTAGAGAAGATCCTTTTGGGGGTGAGGATAGAATTCTTGTTCCTTCACCGAAAGTTGCGACCTATGATTTAAAACCGGAAATGAATGCTGATAAAGTAACTAATGAAACACTTAAAGCAATAAAAAGCAATAAATATGGTTTTATTTTGATCAATTTTGCTAACCCAGATATGGTTGGTCATACTGGGGTTTTTGAGGCAGCAGTAAAAGCGGTCGAAAAGATCGATAGCTGCCTTGGTAAGCTAATAGAGGAAATTAAAGCGCATAAAATGAACGCCATTATTACTGCTGACCACGGCAATGTCGAAACAATGATTGATATTAATACTGGAGAACCACATACCGAACATACAACCAACCCCGTTCCATTTATTCTGTATAATAATGAAAGCTTAAGTATCTTACCCGAAGCTGCTCTTTGTAATGTTGCCCCAACAATTTTGGAACTATTGGATTTAAAGAAACCAATGCAAATGAATAGTGAAAGTTTGATAGCGAAAGATAGGGAGAGACTAAAAGACCCTTCAATCATTGAATATCGAGTTTAAAATAGGAGGTTATATGACAAAAGTACCCATCGAAGTTTCAGCCAGACATGTTCATGTTTCAAGAGAAGATCTTGATATTCTTTTTGGTAATGGTTATGAATTAAAGCCAATTAAGAATTTGTCTCAAAAAGGAGAATATGCTTCAGAAGAGACAGTAACAATAAAAACGGATAAAGGTGAGATTGGTGATGTACGAATTCTTGGACCAGAGCGAAAAGCTACCCAGGTTGAAATAACTAAAACCGATGCTTACTTACTTGGTGTTGATCCGCCGATTGCTGAATGCAGCTCATGTGCCGGCGAGGGTGGAGCCGAAGTGACGGTCGTTAGTCCAAAAGGAAAAGTTAAGAAACATTGTGCCATTATTGCCCATCGTCACATTCATCTTTCTCCAGACGAGAGTGAAAAAAATAACCTGAAGGATGGTCAACTAATATCAGTAAAAGTAAGCGGAACAAGATCGGTTACTTTTCATGATGTACTAATTAGAGTTGATCAAAGTTTTGTCTTTCATATGCACATCGACACAGACGAAGCTAATGCAGTGGGAATTGAAAAAATTGGAGAAGGTGAGATTATAAAATAATTTCTTAAAAAACCGCTTTTGAATTATTAAATAGGAGAACGGTTTTTAGATACTTAATATTGCCGCAAAAAAACCAACCATAATAATGACGAGAAAAACCAAAATCGGCAATGAACAAGCATCCCACCCTGTTTTTGATCCGCCCTTGCCTGCCATAATGCTCTAATTATACTTCGTAGAATTGACCGCCTCAATTATAGACCACTTTAATTATATTTGTCAACTATAATGAACCTGCCCTCGCAGCAAGCTGCGAGGTATCAGGGCGGAGATCGTTTCTAAGTTTTCGCTCCGCTGCATTTATTCCTGATTCTCATCCTCGAGGCAAGCCTCGAGGTATTCGAACCAGACCCAATAATTTTAGATTGGAATGTAGTGATAAATATGATAAAATTAAACAAATAAGTCTATTTATATGTCGATTCTTGTTTTAAATTCAGGAAGTTCATCGTTAAAATTTAAGCTTTTTAATGATAAGCTCAAAGAATTAAAATCAGAGAAAATTGACCGAATTGGCGCCGGTGGGCCGGAGGATCATAAGGAAGCTCTTAAAATAGTAATAAAAAGGATTGGTGAAGAATTCAAATTAATTGATGCAATTGGGCATCGAGTTGTTCATGGTGGAGATAAATATGGTGAAATTGAATTACTTAAAAAGGAGACAATTACGGGTATTGAAGAATTATCTAAATTTGCTCCACTTCATAATCCACCAGCACTTGCAATTATTTCGTCACTGAAAAAGTATCTAAGAAAAAATGATTTAAAAATAAAACAATATGCTTGTTTTGATACAGCCTTTTTCAAGGAAATGCCGATTGAGGCGAAGTACTATCCCCTGCCTTATGAATATTATCAAAAGAAAAAAATAAAAAAGTATGGTTTTCATGGTATTTCACATAAGTTTGCCGCTCAAGAGGCTGCCAAAGAATTGATGAAATCGATTGAAGAAATAAATCTAATCACCATTCATTTAGGCGCAGGTTCTTCAATAACAGCGATTGAAAAAGGAAAACCAATTGAAACCTCAATGGGCTTTACGCCCAATGAAGGTTTAATGATGATGACGCGTTCAGGTGGAATTGATCCATCAGTTGTTCTTTTTATGCTCAAAGAGATGAATTTATCACCCGATAAAATAGAAAATATTTTAGAAAAACAATCAGGACTTTTGGGCATTTCAGGAGTGAGTGATGATATGAAAGATATTCTTTTTGTGGCGGGAATTAAAGTTGAGGATCCTGATTATGTAATGCCCGCCAATATCAAGTGCGACCGTGAACATATTAAAAGGTCCGAATTAGCTATTGAGATGTTTTGCCGCACCGTCAAAAAATATATTGGCGGATATATGGCTTTGCTTGGTGGGGTTGATGCTTTGGTTTTTACGGGAGAGATTGGTTTTGGATCGTCAATTCTAAGGGAACGTATTGCAAAAGATTCAGATATCAAAATATTGGCAATTAAACCCAACGAAGAATTGAAGATTGCAAGATTAATTCAGGAAAACACCTAGGTTGTTTGTAAAATAAAGAAAGAATGAGAATAATTTTATGGTAAAGGATAAAATAACTGAAATTCGTTGGCACGGGCGTGGCGGTCAGGGAATAAAAACCGCCTCGTTTTTGCTAGCTGAAGCAATGATTAATTGCGGCTTCTTTGCACAGGGTTTCCCTGAATACGGTCCGGAAAAGAGCGGTGCAACGGTAGCAGCTTATAATCGTCTTTCAAAAACAAGAATTCTAACCCACCAGAGCATAAAAAATCCCGATGTGGTCGTTCTTATGGACCCCTCCATGATTTCGAAAGATGGTGATTTTAAAAATCCCCTAAATTCCATTTGGAATATGGGCGTTACGGAAAAAACAATCATCATCGCCAATTTACCGCGCGAATTTCCAAAAAATAACTGTTGCATGGAAAATATTTATACCATTAATGCGACGTCAATTGCCCGCAAATTAATTGGCAAACCCATACCCAACACCACGCTAATGGGAATGTTAATCAGGCTTCTTAAACTTGATTATCATAAACTTATCCAATCTTTTGAGGATAGATTAGCCAAGAAATTACCACACAAAATAGTTGAAGCAAATATGAAATGCATTGAGGAAGGTTATAATGCTGTATGAAGGAAGATAAATATTTCGCCGGAATCATAAAAAAACCAGGTTCTTCGATGACTTATAAAACATATGTCTGGCGGGATGGATTAAAACCAGCCTGGATAAAGAAAAACTGCATTAATTGTTTGACCTGTTATATTAATTGTCCGGACCATGCAATTAAAGTTGATAAAGATGGCAATATGGCGGGACACAATCTCGATTATTGTAAAGGTTGTGGAATATGTGCACAGGTTTGCCCGGCCAAACCCAAAGCAATTGAAATGAAGAAGGAATAAAGGTTTTAGACCCCGAGGCAAGAGCCTCGGGCTCCACTCCCCCGGCACGGAGGCCGGGGGTATTAGACCCTTTGTCGGCTCGCTCGCTCGGAAATGAAAAACATCCTTTTTCATTTCTCTCGTTCTGCTTGCCAATAAATAATTTTATGAAAAGATTAGCATTAACAGGGAATGAGGCAATGGCTTATGCTATGAAGCAGTCTAAACCTGACGTTTTTTGCGGTTACCCTATTACTCCTACGACAGATATTTTGGTGACATTAGCCAAATATATCGCGAATGGCGAGCTTGATTGCGAGTTTGTCACGGCAGAATCAGAGCATTCGGTTGCCTCAATTTTATATGGGGCGAGCAGCGCAGGCGCGAGATGTTTTACCTGTACTGCTTCTCAAGGGCTAGCCTTAATGCACGAGGTTTTACACATCATATCCGGCGCCCGTTTGCCAATTATCATTGGTTCATCTTCCCGTTCTCTTTCCTCTCCTATCAACGTCCATGGTGATCATGCTGACTTTATGGATATGAGAGATACTTCTTTCATCCAAATTTTTTCGGAAAACGCCCAAGATTCATATGATAATTTCCTGCAGGGAGTCCGAATTGCCGAGGAAGCCCGTTTGCCGGCGATAATCTCCAGTGACGGTTTTATAACTTCTCATAATCTCGAAGCGGTTGAAGTTCTTAAGGACGAAATTGCCTACAAGTTCATTGGCGATTACAAAACACCTTTTTCAATCCTTGACATAAAAAATCCGATTACCATTAATCCCCTTTCTCTTCCTAATTCATTCATGGAGATTAAGAAATCTCAGGCTGATGCGATGCGTCAGGCAAAAAAAGTCATACCTAAGGTTGCCCTAGAATATGAGAAGATTTCCGGACGCCAATATGGTTTTTTCAGAGAATATTGCCTTGACGATGCCAAGGTAGCAATTGTGGTATTGGGTTCAACTGCCGAGACAGCCCAACTGGTGATTGATGAGCTGAGAAATAAAGGGATAAAAGCGGGAATCCTGGCGTTGCGGGTTTTTAGACCCTTTCCGGCCAAAGAAATAATGGCAGCCCTTTCCAATTGTAAGGTAGTATGTATTTTGGACAGAGCCGATGCATATTCGAGTCTTGGGGGACCGCTTTTTGTTGAAGTCGCATCTGCTCTCTATAAAAGTAAATCACGACCCATTTTATTGTCACGAATCTATGGTTTAGGCGGTCGCGAAATTGATGAAGAGATGATTAAAAATATATTTGAGGAAATAATAAAAATAAATAAGGGGCAAAAGTTAAATGAATTTGGTTACATTGGTTTAAAGAAATAATTATGGATTTACATAATCTAGCTAAAAAAGAGAATAAAATTACTTCTGGTCACCGTCTTTGTTCGGGATGTGGCGCGGGTATTGTTATTAACCAGACGATGCTTGCGGCAGAAGACGAAAATGTTGTAGTTATTAATGCCACTGGTTGTGTCGAAGTGACAACAACTATCTATCCTAATACTGCCTGGAATATTCCTTGGATTCATTGTGCTCTTGAAAATTCAGCCTCTACCGCTGCGGGTGTAGAAACAGCGTATAAAGCATTAAAAAAGAAAGGTAAAATCAAGGATAACATTAAATTTATTGTTTTTTCTGGCGATGGTGGAACCTATGATATTGGCTTACAAGCTTTATCAGGCATGCTGGAGCGAGGCCACAATATTTTATATATTTGCTACAATAATGAAGCAAATATGAATACTGGTTATCAGAGATCCGGGGCCACCCCGCTTCATGCGGAAACGACAACCAGGCCATGGGGTAAAAATATTCATGGCAATCCGACCAAGCGTAAAAATTTAACCAAGATTATTGAAGCGCATGGTATTCCATTTGTTGCCCAGGCTGCTACTGCATATCATCTTGATTTTATGCAGAAAGTGAAACTGGGGCTAGCAACAGAAGGTCCAGCTTTTATTGATGTCCTTTCGACTTGCCGGCTTGGCTGGGGACATCCGTCAAATATGGCTTGTCAATTATCAAAATTGGCGGTTGAGACATGCTATTGGCCAATTTATGAAATTCGAAATGGCAGACTCAGATTAAATTATCGTCCCAAAGAGCCAAAACCGTTAGAAGATTTTATTCAATTTCAGAAACGTTTTGAACATTTACTTCTTCCTGAAAATAAAAAGGAACTTGAAGATCTAAAAAGAATGGTCAGTGACGAATGGCAAGCGCTTGTTAAACGTGAAGATTGTGACAGGGTTTGTATGAAATTTTCCAAGGGATATTGAATTATCTAACCAAATTTATTACAATAGAGATAATATAATTGAAAGGAGAAAAATGACTTGGTACTGGTGGTTAATTATTATTATTGCCATTATTATCGTTGCCTGGTTGATTGTCGCCATGACAAAGAAAAAAGGCGGAGAAGGCGAAGATCAAGGACCACAAACACCCGGCGGACAGGTTTAAATTAAGATTTAATTTATCTTTTTTTAGTAACTATTTTTAAGCACCTGCAAAGGAGTATGCGTTTGGTTTTTGGGCCCATAGCTCAGCTGGCTAGAGCGCATGCATGGCATGCATGAGGTCACCGGTTCGAATCCGGTTGGGTCCATAATGTCTTTAAAGACTCTATAGAGCCATTTTTAGGTTGCTCTTGACAAAACAATAATTACTATGATAGTATGTATTTACTGATGGCAGATGAAAGTTTTCCGTAGAAGATTTTCATCTGGTCTCAGTGCCAGACACACTTGAGAGTACAAGGAGGCGGAGTCATGCAGCGAGGCATCAACCCCTGGCCAGATGTCGCCAAGCGTCACAGTGCAAGGGCGATCACTGAGACTACCCAGGGGGATGCGTCGCCACCGTCGTTTGACGTCATCGACTGGATACACACCACAGTTCCCTATTAGGGGCACCAGCGTATCGGTTGCACCTGGAAAGGAAGGGAATGCCTTTGGGCTAGATCTGGTGCGGGAGACGTGTCGCATCCTCAGTTTTACCCCGCTATGATGCGGGCACTGTCGGTCGGCTGCGGCTTTCGCTGCTCCTGACCATCTCCTTTGGGAGGGGAGACTAATCCTCATCCGTAAACTGCCGTACTGACGGGCCGTGCTAAACGGATTGGAGAGAGGCGGGACACTCCGCTGATACGATTCGGGCTTTGGACCACGGTTACTTATGAAGAGGCTTGACAAGCCAAAGCTGTTCTTCATACAGTATCTGGTTCTGTCCTCACAATGAGGATAACCCCCGACCCAACTCCGAGCAAACACGGCCGATAGCGTCGTACCCATAGCATACCGCGGGTTGCGGTTTCAACTGGTTTTTGGTCTTGCTCAACGCAAGAACAACAACTGGAAGAAACTGGAACCCGCTTATTTATTTACAAGAAAAATTGAAATACGCTTCTAAATATGGTATATTTTATCTAATATGGATAAGTATAACCACAAAACAATAGATAGCAAGTGGCAGAAATATTGGGAAAAAGAAAAGCTTTTTGAGGCGGTAGATTTTGATAAGAAACCCAAATCGTATATTTTAATTGAATTCCCCTATCCCTCTGGCGAAGGTCTTCATATTGGTCATTGCCGATCATACACCGCCCTTGATATTATTTCTCGAAAACGACGCATGGAAGGATTTAATGTGCTCTACCCCATTGGTTGGGATGCATTTGGATTACCTACTGAAAATTATGCGATTAAAACTGGAATTCATCCCTCGGTTGCTACTAAAGAAAATACAGATACATTCAGAAGGCAGTTAAAATCAATTGGTTTTTCCTTTGATTGGTCGCGTGAGATTAATACGACCGACCCCAAATATTATAAATGGACCCAGTGGATATTTTTGCAATTGTATAAAAAAGGATTAGCCTATAAAGCCAAAATGCCGATTAACTTCTGTCCTTCCTGCAAAATTGGGCTAGCTAATGAAGAAGTAATTAGTGGCAAATGCGAGCGCTGCGGCACTGAAGTCAGTAAAAAAGAAATGGAGCAGTGGATGCTAAGAATCACCAAATATGCCGATAGGCTCATCGATGATTTATATAAAGTTGACTACCTTGAGAAGATTAAGCTACAGCAAATAAATTGGATTGGACGGTCAGAAGGTGCCGAGATTATTTTTAAGGTTAAGAATACAAACGAGGCCATAAAAGTCTTTACCACTCGTCCTGATACTCTTTTTGGTGCGACTTATATGGTTTTGTCGCCCGAGCATCAGCTAATTTCAAAACTAAAATCTAAAATTCAAAATCTGGCTGAGGTTAAAAAATACATTAACGAAGCCAGAAAAAAATCAGATATTGAGCGAACTGATGAGGAAAAAGAAAAAACAGGAATTGAATTAGAAGGAATTAAAGCCATAAATCCAATAAATAACGAAGAGATTCCAATTTTTGTCGCCGATTACGTGCTTCCAAATTATGGCACAGGTGCTATTATGGCAGTTCCTGTTCATGACCAAAGAGATTTTGAATTCGCCAAGAAATTTAATCTACCGATCAAGCAGGTTATTGCCCCTTTTTATACCGCTGATAAAGGAAATGATGCTGTTCGAGACAATAAAAAGACGATTAAGAGGAGAATGATTTGTGCCATCGTTAAACATTGGAAAGAAGACAAAATTTATTGTTTGAATTGGGAAAAATTTAATTGGCATTCTTTTATTTTGGGGGGCGTAGATAATAATGAAACCGGTTCCGAAGCAGTAAAAAGAGAGGTGATCGAAGAGACGGGTTACCAAAGTATTAAATCAGTTAAAAAAATCGGTTTTGAAACGCATAGTAATTTTTTTGCTCATCATAAAGACGTGAACCGTTATTCGATAGCAGACTGTTACCTTGTTGAATTAGCTGATGATAATTATAAAAAACCCTCAAAAGAGCATACGGAAAATCACAAGGGGGTTTGGATAAAGAGCGATAAAGTTGAAGATTTTATTAATCTATCAAACAATGTTTATTATTGGGAAATATACAAAAAGGGCGAGAAAGCTTTTGCTGATTCTGGCATTTTAATTAACTCAGGAATTTTTAATCATTTAAGCTCAAAAGGAGGTGGGAAGAAAATTGCCGAAAAACTGAAGGAATTGCATGCTGGAAATTTTGCCGTGAATTACAAGCTGCGTGACTGGGTTTTTTCCCGCCAACATTACTGGGGGGAACCGATTCCTATTGTCTATTGTGATAAATGTGGCGAAGTGCCAGTGCCTGAAAATGATTTACCTGTAGAGCTGCCGATGGTGGAAAAATATCAGCCGACAGAAACCGGCGAATCGCCATTAGCTAATATTAAAAATTGGGTAAATACAAAATGCCCTAAATGTGGTGGGCCGGCTCGTCGAGAAACCGATACTATGCCCAACTGGGCTGGTTCATCTTGGTATTATTTGAGGTATTTAGATCCTCGTAATGATAAAGTATTGGCTGATAGAAAAAAAATAGACTACTGGATGCCGGTTGATTTATACAATGGAGGCATGGAACATACAACGCTCCATCTCCTTTACTCTCGTTTTTGGTATAAGTTTTTATATGATATTAAAGTTGTGCGTACCGATGAACCCTACCAAAAAAGAACAAGCCAAGGCATGGTACTGGGCGAAGGTGGAATTAAAATGTCTAAATCGCGTGACAATGTGATTAATCCTGATGAGATCATTGATGCTTACGGCGCTGACACCTTGCGGCTTTACGAAATGTTTATGGGCCCTTTTTCCGAGCGCGTTGCCTGGGATACCAAAGGAATATTGGGCGTGAG
>JAPLVI010000091.1 GCA_026397195.1 Candidatus Berkelbacteria bacterium
GGTCGGAAATTAATCAAAAAACAGAATTGGTCCCATTAGTAGCGGACCATATTGATGGTAGTTGGCAGAATAATACTGAAAAAAATCTGCGTTTGATATGTCCTAACTGTGATTCATTAGGGCCTACATTCGCCGGTCTTAATAGAGGAAATGGACGACAAAAACGAGTTCCAAGTAAAAGAGCTCAAAAAGGACGTTTGTTGGTTGTGAATACGCCGATGTAGCTTAGTGGTAAAGCAGTGGTTTCGTAAATCACTGACGGCAGTTCGATTCTGCCCATCGGCTTTTTTAAATCGGAGCGAATGGATCAGTTCGACCAGCCTGTTCATTATCTTTAATCGGCTCCCCATAATCCTTAATATTTTGTAATTTTTCTTTACCCTCTTTATTTATTGCTGGAGGAGTATAAGTGCTTTGTGTTTGTAGCTGCTTTGTTATTACTGGATATATATACATATAGAAAATATAGCCTCCACCGCCGAGAATTAAGAAAATTATTATCACCGCAATTATACAGCCCCACCTAGTTTTTGGTTTTTTTCCGCCAGAGGCGGATCCGCCTTGGGCGGAATTTTTAATTTCAGTCATTTTTGTAATATATTTTGCCTTTTATACTAGCCTGAATAACATTTAGCACCTGACTTAAATCGGCTTTTTCAATCGAAATAGCACGGTTAATTTTTTCTAGTCCTTTTAGAAAATTTATTACGTCTGTGTAGCTTCCTTTGACTGTCATTTCAACAGTGAGTTCCTTAAATTTTGAGGTTGAAGTATTTACTGCTTTAACATTTGATTTTTTCGTACTTGTGTCTTCACTTGATGTGCTTGCTTGTGTAGTTTTCTTTTCCTCGCTAAATTTGATATCCGAGAAGTCAGTATTTGTATTTTTGGCTAAAGCCTCAACATTAATAATGAATCTGCCCGTATCTTTTTTATCTGGCAGGATGACAATCAAAGCATTTGAGAGGTTCTCAGCATTTACTTCTTCTTGTTTAAGTTTATCTAAATCAGCTTTTTCCTTTTGAAGCGTCGATATTTGGTTTTGCTTGATTGAATTTTTAGTCCAGATGAGAAGGATGCTATTAATTTGAGGAATAAAAACAAAATAAATAAGAAGGCCGACAACGATTACGGCGAGCACGATATAAATTATTGTTTTATATTTCTTCATACTTATGAACTCTTTAAGGAAATATCTATTTCAAAATCTATTTTTTCTTCTGTTTTGGTTGCTTGGCTTGAAGCAGCTTCAGTGCCTGAAGTAGCAGCAATTTGCGCTTGAGTTTTTTTGGAACTGATGATGTCTACTGTGACGAAATTACCCCCGACTTTTTGAAGTTTATATTGAAAGAGGGCAATTGATCTTCTTGATTTTGTTTGACCAGTTATTTTTAATTTTGAGCTAGCTGCTGTTGCAGCAGTAGAGCTGCTTGCCGCGGTTGAGCTGCCGGTTGCTGCTGTCGTGACAAGAGAGACTTTGTCGAGTTTGACATCTGTGGGTGTGCTCTTGGCTATATTGTCATAAATCGAAGACCAAGTAAATTTGTTTTTATCTACATTCTTGAGCTGCGAAATTATATTATTGAAGTTATTGATTTTATCTTCTGTGCTTTTAACTTCGCTAACATCTTTTTCTAAGCTTGATATTTGTGGATCAAGTGAATTTGATTGGCTGACAAGAAGAAATTTTGCGCCGAAAATTGCCCCAGCGATGATAATAATTAAAATTACGGTAAAAGTAATATAAAAGCTGTAGCGACCTTTTGATTGCGCCCTTTTTTGTTCTTGTTCGATGAGTGGTCGTAGAAGATTTATATCATGCATGATATTTCAATCGCGAATCATTTGCGAATCATACTCGCGAATAATCGCCAATAGTTTATATTATTATTTGCGTATATTCGCACCGTAATTCGCGATGGATTAGCGTTTGATGTTATCATCTTTTTAAGGCAAGGCCGATGGCGGTGACAATTGAACAAGCTTCGGCCTGAGGGATTTTCTGGACAACCTCGCCCCTTAAATTAATAAAAGGATTGGCGATTGTCGTTTCGATACCAACATTTTGCTTAATATATTCTTGAAAACCAGGAGTAATTGATCCTCCACCAGTCATAATAATTTTATCAATAGTCGGTTTCCTTGGTTTTTTGGTTGCATAAAAGGCGATAGCTTTTTGGATTTTGGCAACAAGGTCATC
This sequence comes from Candidatus Berkelbacteria bacterium, assembly GCA_026397195.1. Lineage (GTDB taxonomy): Bacteria > Patescibacteriota > UBA1384 > JAHJRZ01 > JAHJRZ01 > JAHJRZ01. The sequence continues at coordinate 2,201 of JAPLVI010000091.1, forward strand.
AAATAACGGAAAAAGTACTCTTAGAATCTTATTCTTTACATCTTCACTTTTGGCGGCCATATCTGTCATAGAAAGCGCCTTATTTCTATCTATTTTAAGTTCTTTGGCTACTGCTTGAACATATGATTCTCCTCCGCTAAAAACTGTGGTGGCGACAACAATATTGCCCTCAAGAAAAATGGTGATACTTGAGTTATTGGCTCCAACATCAAGAATGAGAATTGCTTGTCTTTTCATTTCTTCGTTTAAAAGGGCTCTCGCGGCGGCGATTGGTTTAATTTCAAGATGAATAAGTTCTAGTCCAGCGGCGCCGATAATACTTCGATAAAAATCAACTAATTCTCTAGACGCGCCAACCACCAAAATTTCCAATTTTTTATTTTTAGTTATTTCGATAATGCTAAAATCGATATATGTTTCTTTAGGAGCTAAAGGCATATGTTTGGCCGCCTCAAAAGGAACGGCTGTTTTCAGTTCTTCGGCTTCAAGATGAGGCAAAGTAATAATATCAGTATAAACTTTTGATTCTGGAAGAGCTGAAGCGACATATACCGTGTCGATCCGATGGGGCTTGCTAAGCTCAACTGCTTTTTTTATTGAACCAACGAGCGCCTGTCTATTTTTCTTGGTTAAGCTTTTTTCTGGTTCAGGTAAATCAACAATTGAAGCCGCAACAAGCTCTGCCTCATTGCCATGAAATTTAACCTCTGCGGCTTTGATTGAATAAGAGCCGATATCCAGGCCAAAAATAGGTTTTGAAAGTGTCTGTTCGGGCATATTAAAATTAGCCTCTCACAACTATTATACCACAAAATATTTTTAGCCTTGTAACTTTAAGGTTTTTCTTCCCAAAAGAGTATATTGTAAGCGCCGGTTGTCGGAAAAGAAGGCGGTGGGCCGAAAGTCAGATAATCATCATATTCGGTGATAGTATCGCGGTATCCAGATTTGATAATATAATTTGGACTTTGGCCTGCAACCCATGTCCAGACGAGACCGCCGTTAGTCGCCATGGCACCATGGACCTTGATTTGTTGATAGATTGTACCTTCATAGTTATGCCATTCAACCATGCCATGTTGAGCAACCATGGCGGCGTCGATTTCTAAATAATTAGGGCTGATTTTAGGTAGGGTTATGAATTTTTGGGCGATTAGGCCTATTTTATCATTTCCATCATAATTGGTATAAAGAAGATTGTTATTGATAATAATGCTGGCGTTAGTGGAAGCAGTATCAGGGAATCTAGCTGCAGCGAAAGTCAGTTGCGCGTTGTTTATTGTTCCCTCAATCCAAAGATTATCTTCAGTAAATACAATTCCATTAGCAGGAAAATTATAAGTACCGAAAAGAGTCTCTGTTCTAATATCATCAGCAACTCGAATAGTTTGACCCTGAGGAACATATTGTGATTGAACATTGCAACTATTTTGATTGGCGCCGCATCTAGTTTGAGTGACGCGATATAACTGAAAATTGGTTTGATTGAGAATTATGTGGTATCCCTTAGCTCCGGAAGGGGCAAAATACAGGCCATTAGTTTGGGCATCTGTTTTCATCTGGGATAAGTCAGCCGTAATTTTATTAAAGTCAATCGGCGGCACTGGGAAGTTGTAGCCACTGTGGAGGAGCGGGCAGAGGGGATAATCGTCGCACCAGACGCCTGGATGGACACCAGAAGCGCCGCAATCAGGTGGGCTGCCGGGGCAAGTGTAGGTTGATTGCGAAGCAGTGACAATTCCGTCGAAAGCTTCTCCCTGGTGGCGCACACCAACGTTCGAATGCACTGGCCCATAAGAATCTTCGTTGGGACCGAGCCAAATATTATGAGTGCTTAAGATCCCATAGCGGGCAAAATTAGGGATTCCGATTCGAGCTTCGATTACCTTTATTTCTGGGCTTCCGGTGAGTTGGCCGGTTGAGGTGACGGTAGCGTAATTTTCTCCTGTTTGAGGAGGGGTGATTTCAAGACTATATGTGCCAACTTTTGTACCGCTTGAGTCTTGATAGTCATGAACATATGGTCCAGCATAGCCTTTGCCGTCAGTATAATCTTCTTTGTTTTGAACTAAATGCCAGAGATAATAATTAATTCCCGCTTCCGCCACCTGCCTGGCCGAAGATTTTTCGCGGTTAGCCTGGAAATGTTTCTTTTGGTTGAGGGTTGTATAAATGAGTGCCGTGGTCATAATAATTATCACCAAGGCAAAGATGAGAATAGTCGCTAACAAATATCCTTTTTGGCTTACCCTGTTAAATAATTTGCCGCGGCAAATTGCGACGGTGTCGCATTTAACAGGGTAAATTTTCCCTTTGATTTTTTTCATTCTACAAATTAGGATTTCTAAGTTCTATGGTTGTATCTTGGACATAGGGTTCGGGAGGACGGTCAGGATTAGCATCGACTTCGAGATGAACCCTTATGATTTTAACTGCCCCTATATTTATTGGATAAGCCATAGGGCTCTGGCTACCAGTATAGTCCTGATCGTAGTAATAGAATAGTGGGTTTGCCCCATTAACAACATACTGACAAATAACATTGGCACCCGCCATACCCTCAACATAATTATTAAGGTCAGGAAAGGGATTGTAGCTTTGCGATTCACTATTCCAGTAAGCAATTCCTCTTAAAATTTGGCTGCCCCTAACAAGGTATTGAATTTTTTCTTGGCGATTATCAGTCGGCTCCTCAGTAATACCAGCGTAAAAGATAATTGACTGGGCGCTTGCTTCTTCAATGGCTTGGAAATCCATTCCTTCAGGCGCTCGGGCCCCCCTTATTTCCCGCTGCATTATAAGCGATGTTTTTAAGGCCTGATTTTGGGCAATGGCGGAATAATTTTGTAAGTTGAAAAGTTTTCTCCCATTGGCAAAAATTAGATAAACGCCGGTTGAAATAATGGTAACAATGGCGATGACAATAACCATTTCTTGTAAAGTGAACCCCCTCACCGAATGTAAAGAAGATTTTTTCTTGTTAGTGGATTTTTTTCTTTGTTTCGTTTTTTGCATCTAGTTATAAAAGGATTTTTGGTGTGAGGGTGAAGCCATATTGATATTTTCTGTAACTAATATTTATCGTTTTTAAGGATTGGGACTAGGAGTCTGCGCCGGCCCCGCAGTTAAAACAATATTGAAAGAAGACTCACTGTTTGGCGGAAGGGAGACGCTGGTTGATATATCTATTTCTGGCGGATCGACGCTTGTATCTAAAATTGCAAATTGTATCGCCGATGCCCCATCTAAAGTAAAAGTATAACTATCCCACTCCATATCGATAAAATTGATTGAACCGCTGCTCGTTGTTTGGATTGATGTATATTTATAAATTGGATTGCCCAGACCGTCGGAGCCGATTTTCTTTTCGCTGTGAATAGTGAAAGTTACCGGATCAAGGATGGGAGCGCCATTAATATCAACTGTGTTAATAGTCATTGCCGAAAGAAGATCGATTGAAAAACTAATCGAAGTCAACTGCAGCAGCAAGACTGATTGGTCTTTGGGGGTAGGGTTAGGGTTTTCTTCTGATATGGGGTACGTTTGATCAGTACTATGTCCAGTCTTGGTGGTGACAATATGATAATTATCATCTATGGGAAGAGCATAAAAGGTTATTTTGCCATTAGTTGATGTTTTTTTGCCGGTAATATATATTCCTAGGTTCACATTAGTTACATCAACATTGGCGTCAGCAACCGGGCCGCCTGAGGCATCGTTAACGGAGACTTGTAATACTCCGGTTTCCGCATCAGTTTCCGGGCCAGAGCGGGAAATATCGGTGGTTAAGGTAGTCTTTTGGCCTGGGTATGTGCACTTATCGGCTTCTATTGGTTTCCCTTCTCTATTGCTGTATGGACTGACTATGACTTCTGCTTTTTTGTAGTCGTTGCCATGAGGATCTTCAGGCTTTTCCGGAGCATAACATTTATCCGTGCTGGTCCCCAAGTTGCAGCCGTCATAAGGGTCGTCAACGTCGTCAATTATAACTTCTACTTGAAATTTTATCCCGTCTTTGGTTATTGGGTCAGGGCAAGTTTTGAGAATGCCATGTGGCCAGCCGGTATCTATTCCTACATCATCATATGGAAGATTTCTGATAATCTCTATTTGCTCTGAAGCGACTGATTCGGCAATTAGTTTTTCTTTATTTCGAACCATGAATTGTCCATTTTTAATCAGCGCAATCGTCAGTGGCGTAATTACGACGACCATAATAGTCAAGGCAACCAAAAGCTCAACCAGAGTGAACCCTGTTGAATGCCCCCTTGGGGCAATTCGCCGCGGCGAATTATTCAACGGGGTGAATCCAGAATTTTTTCTTTTTTTGCGATAGTTCATATTACTGGATAACTTGGACCAAGCCATAGATAGGCATTATAACCGAGATAATAACAATGGCGATTCCTACGCCAAGGACCACCATAATCACAGGCTCTAAAAGTGAGGTAAGATTTCTAACAGTGTTGTCAACTTCCTTTTCCAAAAAACGGCTTAAATTTTTTAAAATGTAATCAGTTTTGCCTGATTTTTCACCCACGGCGACGAGAGAAGTAACAACCGGTGGAAAATAAGGAGAATCTTTCATTGCCTTGGAAACACTTGAACCTGATTCGACTTGAACAATAATCTTTTCTACCTCTTTTTCAAAAACAGAAGAGCCAATGACTCCTTTAGTTGTGTTTAAAACATCAATCATTGGAATGCCTGCGGAGACAAGAGAACTTAGAGTCCTAGTGAATCTTGACATATAGATATTGAGCATAACTTGTTTTAAAACCGGGGTTTTTAGTTTTAATTTATCAAAAGCATAGCTTCCTTTGTCTGTTTTTAGATAACGTCTTAAAAGGATAACAAAGATAATGATGATTATTAATAGTAACCACCAGAATTTCACCATAAAATCACTTATGGCGACAATCATACGAGTCAGAAGTGGAAGCTGCACCCCGACGTCATTAAAAATAGTTTTAAGTTGAGGTATAACATAGACTAGAACCACAATCATAACGACGATAAGAACAATAAGTATAAAGGCAGGGTACATCAGCGCACTTCTAATTTTTCCAACAAGGTCATAATCTTTATCTAAATCTTTAGAGAGCTTTAAAAGAACTTTGTCGAGACGACCACTTTTCTCTCCTGACTCAAGGATTTTGACATAAGTTTCATTAAAAACCTCGGGATGTTTCGACAGCGCTTTAGAAAATGATAGACCGGAGGAAATATCTTTGATTACTTCATCGAGGACGCGGGACATGTTTTTATTCTGGGTTTGGGCCTCTACCGTTTTTACCGCTTCTAGGATTGGTAAACCTGATTTAACCATCACCGCCATCTGGGTAGTGAACATGATTTTTTCTTTAAGCGGAACTTTATTGAAAAAACTGCTGAATCCAGAAAAAGTTTTGATGCCAGTCGTTTTTGAAAGAGAAGTGATAAAGAGTTTCTGGTCTTGTAGAAGGGAAATTGCGCTGGCTTCGTCTTTGGCTTCTATCTTTCCTTCAATTTGTTTTCCCTCTTCATCTCTTGCTTTATAATTAAAAGTTCCCATAATTAGTCTTTGGTTACTCTCCAGATTTCTTCAATCGAAGTAATTTTATCGAGTGCTTTTAAAATTCCATCTTGTTTTAAAGTAATCATACCTTCTTTTCGAGCTTCTTCTTCAATCACTTGGCTGCCTGATTTCTTTAAAGTAATTTCTTGGATGGGTATACTCATCGCTAAAACCTCAAATAATCCAACCCTGCCTTTATAGCCAGTGGAGTTGCAGACTTCACAGCCCCTGCCTTTATAAAACTTCAAGCTTGATAAATCATTTTTCTTTTTTTCTTTTTCGGGCAATTCCTCAAGGGTT
>JAPLVI010000162.1 GCA_026397195.1 Candidatus Berkelbacteria bacterium
GAAGCAGTGCCGCCAACCACCCAGTGAAAACCATCATCAGCCAAGGTGCCTTTCCAGGAACCGACATTAGTGCCTTCTGTAGAAATGATTGTGGCTGCAGTAATGGTTTGTTCGTTGCCGACAACAAGATTGCCGGAGACAGGAACAAATTGGTAGGTTGCCAATATCGGCTTTGGCTGAATAAATTTTTCAACCGCTTTTTCTAAAGGAGTAACTTGCTTAAAGATGTTTAGAAGTAAAGGAGAAAAAAAGGAAGCAGTTAAAAAGAGAAAAATTAAAAAACCGATACTTATTGCTCGGGGGTGTTTTTTGAGATATGTTTTGATGCGAATTCTAAAAAATTCTTTCATTGATTTTCACCGAGTGATTTCAAGAAATTAAATTTATTATTTATTGGGTCAAAAACTGCTCGCCAAGACCCCAAGTTCTTATTTTGAAATTCAAGGTAGGATTCTTTTCCTTCGGTCTCAACTGATTTTCCGAAAATAGACTGTTCATCAATGGCATAACCGAAAATAGTTTGCTCGTTCTTATCAAGCCAAAAGATTGTCTTGCCCTTGAGCCCTAAAGGCGAGTCATTATCAATTTGGCTGTGGCCGGCCAAAAAAAACCAGTTCATTGCATCTGGCTTATCTTTATCAGGAATAGCGTACCAAAGTTCCATTAATCCGCCCCGTTCAATAATTACTACCCGAATGCCGTTTTCTTCAACATCCTGTTTTGTTGCGCTATTTGAAAAATCAGGTGATAAAACAGGGTTAAAAATAATAATTTCTTCCCAATTAAACTCTGTTTTGGCTGTATAAATTTGATCAGCCCATTCAAATTGAATTTCAAAAAAGTATTTGCCAGATTGAAAATTCTCCGGCTTTTTAATTCTGATTTTATAACTTTCATTTTCTTTATTGAGAATTAATTCGGGTGTAATTTTTTGGTTATCAGGCCCAATCAAGATTGCTTCTTTGATTTGAATTTGTGGCTGAAACAATAATTCCCTAATCTTGTCTAATAAAGTGTTATTATCTCTTTCAGTTATCAACGGTAAAATAAATTCAGGCTCTTCATCAGAAGAAAAATTTGTTCTCGGGTCAACAAAAGCGATCTCTTTTTCTTCTCCAGACTGATATTCTACTTCCAGCCAGACCGCATCCAAAAACACTAATCCACACGAATTTTGAGCTTCGCCACACGAAATAACACTGAATCTAATCTTTAAATTCTCCAAATCTGTCCAGTTTTCAAAAACTGGCAAAGCATAAAGAAAATAGCCGCCATTTGTATTATTTGAAACTGCTTGAGATAAATTAAGTTCTTCTAAATTCTGCCATTGCCTGTCCGCCGAAGCCTCGGCGGAGGCGGAATACAAATAGCTAATCAATATTTTATCTCCTTCTTGGCCTTGGCCGGCTAAAGAAAATCTTAATTGAATATTTTGGGGAATTATTTGGTTAAAAAAATCTTTTCCTAAATCAAAGTTAGAAAAAATTAGAGAAGAAGTAACTGGAGTAGTGGTTGTTGGCTCAGTAATTGTTGTGGTTTCTGAAGGAAGAGTTGTTGTCGTTGTAGTGGATTCTTCTGGAAGGGTTGTGGAAGTTGTTTCGGTAGTTGTTGTTGACTCTGTAGTAGTGGTTGTTTCTTCTGCTTTAACTTTGGGAGTTAAAAATTGAAAAATTTTTTTTAAAA
>JAPLVI010000025.1 GCA_026397195.1 Candidatus Berkelbacteria bacterium
CCTTCTCAATTTTTTCTAGTCTATTGAAAATTTGTTTGTTGATTTGCTCCTGATTCATGAATTTTGATTAAATGTGATATTTATAAACATTATCTTCTTTTCTTCTTTGTATTTGCCCCCTTCTCAATAGGTATAATAAATTTACCCTTATATCTTCGGGTTTAATATTGTACCCAAACCTGTCCTTAATTTCCTTCTTTATTTCTTCAGCAGCCTTTGGCTGTTTATCGATTACTTTCATTATTTTTTCAGCAAGGCTGGCTTTTTTCTGTTTTTTCATTTTATTTCTTTTGAATTTAAAATTGATTCAAAATATTGAACACCTTTTCTATTCATGCGATAGGGGGTTCGTAAGCCCTTCTTTCTTACTGAACGACTTTCAAGATACTGCCTGAGCTTTGATTTTATTTTATTTGAAACATTACCTACTGCTATCTTTGTGCCTAAGCCAGACGTAATCTTCTCCACATTACCAGTAGTCAACCACTCGTTTTTAAAATATTTAAATGAGATATAGAAACAAAGTAAAATTTTTGCCTCCATACTTTTCTGATCGAGAACTTTATTCTGTATTTCTTCACTTTCAGCACAATCACCGACCTTGTTAACTATGGCCAGAATTAAATCATCCGAATTCTGCTTTTCGAGTTCTTCTTGGACCTCCTTTCTATTAACAGGGCGCGTCCCGGTCCCTAATTTATCAACTCGCTTTTCAAGATCGTCGAGCCGTTTTATAATTTGGTTGTTTATATTTTCCATATTTAAAATGATGTTTAATTTACCAATACTTAGATTATACTCTTGCCAGAATCCTTGTCAAGTCTTTTTCTACCGGAAAAACCGATAGAAACGGTATTCGACCCGTCCCCATATAATGTCAGACTAGCAAATATTAAATGTTTTGTCAAAAGAAAAGCGCCCAAAACAGCGCTAGATTGAAACTATTTAACTGCATCTCACATCCTTTATATCTTAAGGAATTACCTCTGTAACCCTCTTATATAGCGATGGCAAGGAATCTTGTTTCATCCTGAACTTTGTCCCGTGGTTATGGCCGGTTCGAGCGTCGAAATCTACGAATATTTTTCCTTTTTCCAGCGCTTTCAAAAATCTTTCAAAACTGAATTTTTGAAGCATCATAACTTTTTTATAATGGTAATACTCTTTCTTGCCCTTAGTTTTAACTTCAGCCTGAACATAAAAAGCATTTAACAGTTTTGTTCCGGCTTTGTGTTCTAAATCGTCAAATCCCCAATATGGCTGTGGATTAAGTTCGCCGAGGCCAACACGCTTTTCCACCAATCTAAGCCAATTCTTGTGCCTAGGGTTAACATTCTTTGCGTCAAATGAAACTAAAATTTTACGCTGTTTCCTGTTAATAATAACCTTAAAACCGCGGTCACTCCGAGATTGTCCGTGAATTGTTTGTCGGAAACTCATCTCTTTTTTTGGATACAACTTACCGGCTTCTTCGTGCGGCCAGCCGTATTTTAACAAGAGTACTTGCGGTACAAATCTAACCGCACGTGGCGATGGTTCAATATGAAAAAGTGTTGTCAGAGATGAAGTATCGGCACGTTGGGTTTTCAACTCCCATTCTGCGGCATTCGGCAGTGGTAAATTATTTTCCTTAATTCCGAGTAAATCCTCTAA
>JAPLVI010000094.1 GCA_026397195.1 Candidatus Berkelbacteria bacterium
ATCACGGCCTTGTTCTAAAGCGGTTCGGGCAGTAATGAGCGCTCCTGATGGAATCGGACATTCAGTCACAAGTACAGCCACCGAAAGTCCAGAAATTATGCGGTTACGCATCGGGAAATGATGTTTTAGAGGAGGAGTCCCTAAATGAAATTCAGAAATGACCGCTCCTCTACCCTTAATTATTTTTTGTGCTAGTATTTTATTTTCCGGTGGATATATTGAATCTTCATCAAGACCACAACCCAATATCGCAATTGTCCTTGATCCAGCCTCTAGGGCTGTCTGATGCGCTACGGCATCCACGCCGCGGGCAAGCCCAGAAACTACAGTCACACCTGCAACTGCAATGGTTGAAGTTATTTCTTCAGTTACTTGACGTCCGTATTGGCTCATTCTTCTGGTTCCAACTATTGCAACCGCAATTTCATCTCCGGTTTTGAGCTCACCTTTTATATATAACATTGCTGGCGGATCAGGAATTTCACGCAATTGTTCTGGAAAATTATTTTCTTTAAATGTAATAATACCAATTCTTTCCTTCTCAATCCTTTTCCATTCTTCATCAGGATTAATTTCGTTTCTTGCCTTCTTTATCGCTAAAATTATATCGTTTTTTATTCCAGCGTTCTTAAGCTCAATTCCTGCTTGCCATGCTTTTTTCATCGAAGAAAAATGGTTCGCAAGTTTATATAAATTTGCGGCTCCTATTTCAGGACACGAGTTCAAAGCAAGCCAATATTTTTTATCTTCGGTCATATTTAAATATTATACATCACTTATCTCTAACTTATCCACAAAAAACTATGTTTGACAATAGACCTATCAATTCATTATGATTGAGTCAGCGAATTTCAGAGGCTGAAGGAGGCTTCTGAAAAACGAATTAATTATCCAGCTCTTTTCGCGGAAAGGGCTGGATTTTATTTGCGTAAAATTACCCATTGACCATTAAACATATATCTGATATAATACGAACGACTTAAATAGTAAGTACTATCCTGTCTGTAGGTCCCTGGAAACTTTAGCCCCTCCTTTGTTTCTATACTTGCAGACAGGACAGTATTTATTATTTAAAAATCCGCCTCAAAACGGCGGATTTTATTTTATCTTTTTCCCTATCCTTCAATCTCAAGTCCCATTGATTTAGCCGTGCCTTCAATAATTTTCTCCGCTTGTTTAAGCGAATGGGCATTTAGGTCATTTATTTTTTTCTCGGCAATTTCCTTTATTTGGGCTCGAGTTACCTTACCTACTTTTTCTTTTAAAGGATTCCCTGAACCTTTTTCGATTTTGGCTGCTTTTTTTAAAAGTTCAGAGGCCGGTGGAGATTTCAAAATAAAATCAAAACTTCTGTCTTCATAAATCGTCATCTCAACCGGAATAATAACATCACCCAAATCCTTTGTCTGTTCATTAAATTGATTACAAAACTCCATAATGTTAACACCATGCTGGCCCAAGGCCGGGCCAATCGGAGGAGCGGGATTAGCTTTACCCGCCGGAGCTTGTAATTTAACTTTCACTTTTATTGTTTTTGGCATTTTAGATTTTTTTAGCTTGTAAAAAATCAAGTGTCACCGGTGTCTCGCGTCCAAACATATTAACCAAGACTTTTATTTTCCCTTTCTGCTCATCAATTCCATCAACTACGCCATCGAAATCTTTAAATGGTCCGTCGGTAATTTTAACTGAATCCCCCATCTTAAAATCAATTTTGAATTTTGGAATTTCTTCGCCCATCTTCCGTTTAAGTCTCTTCACTTCGTCCTCGGAAATGGGCGTTGGCCTTGTGCCAAAACCGATAAAACCGGTAACATTGGGGGTATTTCGAACAACATACCACGAATCTTCAGTGACCATCATCTCTACCAAAACATATCCTGGGAATATTTTCTTTTCCAAAATTTTTCGTTTCCCGCCCTTCATTTCAATGCTTTTTTCCGTCGGGACCATAACATCAAAAATTTTATCCTGCATTCCCATTGATTCAATTCTTTGGCGTAAATTATCAGCTACTTGATCCTCATAACCAGAGTAAGTATGAATCACATACCAATTTCTGCCGCCTCTTTTAGCGTTCTTTTTGGGCGCGAGCGTTATTTTTTCTTCCTTAATTTTTTTTCCGCTAGAGGCGGATCCGCCTTTGGCGGACTTTTTTTTCTTAGGCATAATCGTCTAGTTATCCTTTAAAACTCAATAAATAATTGATTAAACTCGTCAATCCAAAATCAACTAAAGCTAGAAATGCTGCCGAAATTATAATTACCGCAATCACGAGTGCTGTTAACCAAATTACTTCTGTTCTTGACGGCCATGAGACTTTAGCCAATTCGCGGTAAGAGGCTTTAAAATAATTGATGGCGGCAGATAATATTCCCATAATGAATCTCCTCGCAGCAAGCTGCTCGTATCTCATTTTGAGAACCCTCGGTTCTCAACGCTCGATCCGCTCGCTGCTCTCCTCCACGGGGAAACTCCCGTTTCCCCGACCCCTTTCCCCCTATCCGCATTCATCCCCCGCCTCTGGCGGGGTAATTCTGCGGATAGAATTAAATGCTTAATATTTTTATTTTTGTTTTTTTGGCCCGAAAACCAGTCTTTTTGCGGTATCTTTTTTTGGGTCGATATTTAAAAACAACTATTTTTTCATCTTTTATTTCCTCAATTACTTCTCCTCTAGCTTGCCCTGTTTTAAGCATAGGATTCCCTATTTTTAGGCTACCTTTCTTATTTATCAGAAGAGTTCCAAGGTTAAGCTTCAATCCTTTTTTTGCTGTTTCTCCTTTTTTACCTTTTATTCTATCAACTAAAATCTCGTCTCCGATATCCACAAGATATTGTTTCCCCCCTGCTTTGATGACTGCAAAATCATCTTTTTTATCAGATTTTAACATATAAAAATTTTAAGTCGAAAGGCTTATAATGCTCCTAAATAATAGCACAATAATAAAAAAATACAAGGGGATCGCTCG
>JAPLVI010000183.1 GCA_026397195.1 Candidatus Berkelbacteria bacterium
CCAGTTTTTTCAGTCAATTGATAAAATCTGGACATGATCACAGCTTCCCTGACCTTATGCAGGATGGAGAAGAATTTCCTGAATCCTTCAAGGAAAATGCCTCGAGTCGGTTCAGATTCCTTATAATCATCTATTCTCCTGATCACAAGTATTGGATTTTTGTAAATGTCCTCAAGAAGAGCGTTTAGCATGGTCTTTCTTGCGCCATAATAATCGTCCTGCTTCATCCCGTAGGACGAAGGTTCCATCACGAATGCCTCGAGCTGCTTTGCGATGCCTATGTACTCTTTGATCACTTGCACATGTTCCTGTTCGAATTCCACGAGGATCTCTTCTTCGTATCTCAGGTGGTCGAAATCCTCAGTCATCATGGCAAGATGCTTGAAATGGGAATTGACGCAGTCTGGGCTGGTGAATTCATAGGGGCACATGGAGCAGTCCATGACTGCAACCCTGCCGTCGATCCTCAAAATACACATGCGTATATTTTAGGGCTAAGGTTTAAAATCATTCCAAATGACCTTCTTTCGGCCATTCGCTTCGCGAAGGCCAAAGAAGCTCAACCAAGAAAACGTTAATAAAAAACTCAACCAAATGACCTTTCTTCGGCCATCCTCTTCGAGGAGGCCAAGAAAGTTCAATCAAAGAACCTAGTCTAAAAAGCCCAACCAAATGACTTTTCTTCGGCCATTCGTAGGAGATGTGGGCAAAAATAGGAAATAAGAATTAGTTTTTATAGGGGGCGATCAATTCGTCCAATTCTCCTTTTTCAAACATCTTCAAAATTTTTAATGCTCGTCTATTTTCTATCTGGGATTGTATATACAACGATCCGCTTACAAAGATAGGGATTGTCCAGAAAGCTATACTCCCCAAAATTTTTTCTTTCTTTGTTGGTTTTATAGTTTCTTCAATTAGGCTTTGCACATCTGGTGTTTGATTTTTTTCTATCGAAGCTATTTTCTTCAGTAAGCTTTCTGCAATATTTCCATTCAAACACAAATTATTCAATTTCTCTAGTTTTCTAGTTTTAGGATTATTCATTTTCATTTCAATCATTAATATCACCTAAGTATCCATATTCATATTTAATTTAATATTCAGGTATTTATACTTTTATTTAATTTTAATCAGTTACTACCTTGGCTGTTCTCCCCTTATTTTTTTCATATAATCCTCAAGCCAATCTGCATCATCCTTTGAAATGTCTCTTATGCTTGGAAGCAATTGCCGCATTTTTTCGAAATTAATGTTTTCTTCCCCCCTATTCTCCTTTCCCCTGCTTCCGAGGCATCTTTTTATCAGGTTGTGCTTCACCCTGTAGACATATGTTTCAGGAACGCCCAATCTTTTTGCAATTTCAACAGAACTAACTGGCAAGCATTTTTCCTCCATTCTTTCGATTTCTCTTTTTACTTTTGTCCATTTCAAAATCTCTTTGGTTCTGAATAGGGTTTTTCTTTTCGGTTTGTTTTCATGGTTCCCAAGAATTTTCCTCCTTAATTCTTCAGCTAAAAATCCTTTTTTCTTTGTCTCATCTAAAAGTGTTAGACCCAGATCTGTCGGATAATAAGTCTCGATCAGATTATGGCAGTTTGTATTGGCTCTTTGCATTCTTTCTTGTTTTGAAAATATAAGTCCTGTATTCAATAGGTCGTCTATAGCTCCTCTTATTGCAGGGCAGGAAGGTCCGCTATTTATCAAATTCCTGATGCTTTCCATTTCAGAAACTCGTGAAATTGTGGCTCCTGGATTTTTTGAAAATTCTTCAAGTATAGCAAATTTGATATTCCACGTGGGGAT
>JAPLVI010000139.1 GCA_026397195.1 Candidatus Berkelbacteria bacterium
ATTCTATATCTAATAAGTTTTGGGTGAGATCCAGCCATCCTTTGGCTAAAAACTGTCCTTGCTTCGGTTTTAGTAATAATTCACTGAGGGTGATTTTAGATCCCTTTTTTTCTAAAGTTAATTTTAAGTCATGTTGCAAACCGGTCTCATCCTGAAGGGTGGAGAATTGAGAATTTAAAAGAAACTGCTGAGAAGTCAAGTTTCCCATTATTTTTAGTTTTCCCTCTATTTTTGAGGGAAGAATGTTGGCTATCAACTGATTTAAATTTTTATGATTAAAGTCTATATCTAGAGAAAAAGGAATATCTTCTTTTAAATCAGCCTTTCCTTGAGCATTCATTTGCATTTCTGCCTGCTGAAAGCTCAATTCTTCGATGGTTAGTTGATAATTGTTTATGCTCCAGTCCGAAAAATTCTTTGGCCGGGGAAGGGAAGTATTTACCGAAGAAATTGCCTCTGTTGCTAATCTAAAATGGAAATTTCCCTTACCCATATAATAATTTTTTATAGAAATTTCCTCTAAATCTAATTGACTGTCCAGAGAAATATCTGGCCAATTACCTTGAAGGTTAGCAAAACCATGGGCCCACCCAGAGAAAGACTCTTCAAAAGCAAATAATTCGGTTAAATAATTTATATTTAATCTGCTTAGTTGAAGTTTTAGATCAACTTGTTTTTGGCTATCTTTTTGAAGGTCAACCTGTCCGGCGGCAGTTAAACTGATACTATTATTGTCTAAAATAATATTTCTAAATTGTAAGAAAGGAAATTGATAGGATATTTCTCCTTCAAAATTATCGACAGCTAAATTTTCCCAATTAACACTCTTTAATTGTGCCTTGCTTTCTATTTGAGGTTGAGAAACTGTACCCTGAATTTTTCCAGTAATATTACCAATTCCTCTTAATTCATTAAGGTTAAATAAAAAGGAGAAATCTTCCAAGGAAATATAATCACTATTGAATTGAAAGTCCAGTTGATTCTTTGAATCCCATTTTCCAGATAGATTAAATTGATTATGAAGATAAGATAAGGCAAGTTTATTTAACTCGAAGGAAGAAGAATTGATAATTTTCATTTCCAATTGGGCAGTAATGGGTTCTTTCAAGGTATTTTGTATTAATTTCACTTCCTGTGCCGTTAATTGACCAGTTAAATTTATAGGTGAATTCGCCAGAAGAGTTCCTTCTATGATGAAATTTCCAGATAAGCTGCCGGAAAATGAATCCAAAAAGGTTATTTTCTTAAAAGCAGAATTTTCCAAATCAAGTCCTTTGACCTGGGCAAAAAATTTATAAACCGGAGATGGTTTTTTCCAATCAATGATTCCATCCATTGTTATTTTAGTATCTTCCCATTGGGTCTCGAGGGATTCTATCATAAGTTGTTCTTCTTTAAAAGAGAATAGAAGGTTTGGGCTTTGTAATTGCCAGCCGTTTATGTTAAGCGATAAAGAGTTGAGTTTTCCTTTTACCTGGAAGTTATTAAGATTGCCTTTTAAATTGAAATCCAGAGAGATATCCCCTTGCAATAAAAGACTGGTTTCTGAAATATATCCTTCCAACTCTTCCTGTAAAACAGTTAAAGGAAAGTCATTTGTTTTTAAATCAAGATTAAAATTGACTATTTCTTTAAAAGAAAGTGTCCCCGTGAGATTGAAAGGTTGGTTATGAAAGAATCCTTGAAAGGTATTGATTTGAATCTCTGATTCTTTGAATTGAATTAAACCATGAGCATTTTCAAGGAATATTCTATTTAGAGAGTCGGGTCTTAAATTAGCTCCTTGAAATGATGCTTCGCCCTGCCAGGATATTTTAGCAGGCTCTAAAGTTGGATCAGAGTTTAAGTCTAGTTTTAGATCAAATCGACCCTTTTCCAGATTTAACAGTTCGAGACCATTTATATAATGTTGAAAATGCATCATATCAGCATTTTTAAGCTGAAAACTTAGGGAATAGCGAGGTTGATCAATAAATAAATATCCTTGTATGGCAATTGGTGAGCTATCTTCTTCTATTAAACCAT
>JAPLVI010000034.1 GCA_026397195.1 Candidatus Berkelbacteria bacterium
GAGGGTAATAAAATCATCATATTCGTCGTCGATAGCCTCTTCTTCTTGGGCAATAATCAGTCCATGATCCATTTTCTCATCTAAAATCATAATTGAAACGCCGGTCTTTTTATCGCCAGCCAATATGGCAGATTCGATGGGGCTCGGGCCGCGATAAAAGGGGAGAAGCGAGGGATGAACATTTGTTGTTTTAACTCCGATGGGTGATTTTAGAAGTCTTTTGGGCATCATCAGTCCGAAGGCGGCGACAAGATAAATATCTGCCTTGATATTTTTAATTTTTTCTATGTTTTCACCATCTAATTTCTCAATGATTAATAATTTCAATTTCAGTTTTTCAGCGAACCGTTTTAGGGGGTTGGCTTTCAACTTTTTACCTCTGCCGGCTTCTCGGTCGTCTTTTGTCACGACCAAAACGACCTCAAAATTAGAACGGAGTGATTCGAGGATAGGCACGGAGAAAGAGTCACTGCCGAAAAAGATTATTTTGATTTTATTCCTTTGTCTTTTCATTTTTTTCTTCCTCACTGACCTTGTAGAGGGTGGTCGGATCGGCTCGGTCAACAAAAAGAATGCCGTTTAAGTGGTCGATCTCGTGCTGTATTACCCGAGCCATAAAACCCCGAGCTTTGATTTCTTTTTTTAATCCTTTTTCAGTCAGGGTCGAGACAATAACTCTGCGCGACCGTTTGACTATGCCTCTAATTTCCGGCTTGTCAAAAGACAGACATCCTTCTTCTCTTTTGACTTTTTCTTTTGAATATTTAGTAATTTTTGGATTAATTAAGACGGTGCGGGGTACAGAGACGTCCGTTTTCTTCTTTTTTCTATGTTGGGCAAAGACAATGGCCTTGGAAATTCCGATTTGAGGAGCGGCAATAGCCACCCCCTTTTTGGTTGATTTTAAAGCCTTTTCCATCTTTTCGATAATCTTTAAAATTTCTCCATTGATTTTTTTTATGGATTTGGCTTTCTTGCGCAAGATCGGATTTGGATTTTGGATAATTTTCATGAAATTATAACAATTGCTCTTTTTATTACGACGAAGGCATTTGCCCAAAGAAACGGAAGCCAAAGAGGCATAACTCCGAGCAAGCTTTTTCGGTTAAATTGTTCCACGCCCGTTTTAATAAATACATACTCCGAAATAAACATAACAATAAAACCAAGAATTAGGAATAGTATATCGTTTTTTTCTCTTCTTAGAGCAAGATAGACGAGAATTATCAAGGCATAAATACCCGTTAGCCAATAATCGTTCCCAATAAAGGGGATTAAAACAATCATTAAGACCACAGGAATTGCATTAACGATAATTCCTAGAGTTTTTTTTATGTATTCCGATTGCATCATGATAGGCACCTAGCATTTTTTTGGCCATATTGGGTATAGAATAGTAATTTATCTCTTTGGCTGCGTTTTGAGACATTATCTTTAATCTGGTTGGATTTTTCAAGAGATAGAGTAATTTACCGGCAAATTCTTTGATGTCATTTCTAACGATGTATCCGGTGTGTCCGGGTTGGACGATGTCTGATGTGCCAATAGCGTCAACGGCAATAATGGGCAGTCCGGCGGCCATTGCCTCCAAAAGAACGAGAGGATGGACTTCGGTCGTCGAGGCGGTAATAAACAAATCGCCAAAATTATAAAAGCGTTTCATTTGGGTGTAGGGCACCATGTCAGTAAAAATCACTTGGCCCACCAGGCCGAGCTTAACGCATAATCTTTGTAACGGTTGAATGGCTGGGCCGCCGCCGACAATTAAAAGATAAGCCTCGGGATATTTGACGACCGCAATTTTAAAAGCTTTGATGATAAAATCGATGCTTTTTTCCTTGGCCACGCGGCCGGTATAAAGAATGATTTTATAATCAGGATTAAGGCGTCCAAGGATTCTGGGGGTGGAAAGATCGTTTCCTTTACGAAAGTTTTTAATATCAATGCTGTTGGGCACGACTTCAACCTTGGTTTTGGTTTTATATTCGCCTTCAATTATTTTTTTGATTCCCGCCGACGGAGCAATAATCACATCGCATTTATCGCAAAATTTCTTTAAAAAGCCATAAAGGATTTTAGCGGCGCCAGGCTGAACTAAGGGCACATAATGGGTGTATTGATCGTATTGGGTGTGATGAGTAAAAAGGAAGGGAATATCATTGGCAGTGGCGATTTCAGAGGAATATTTGCCCATGGTAAAGGGATGGTGAGTATGAATAATATCCATTGTCGCTGCCAGATTTTTAACTTCCTTAGGCAGTGGGTAGACAAAATGATAGCCCAATTTTCCCGGCAAAGGCATGCTGGGACAGGGGATAACATTTTTTTCACGGATATTTTTTTCTCTGTAATCAGGTGAAAAAACAAAAACCTCGTGGCCCAATGCTTCCAAACCGCGCTTAGTGTTGCGCATTGAGTGCACCACGCCGTTAATTATTGGCTCGTAGCATTCAGTGAATAGTCCAATTTTCATATTAAAATTCCCCTTCTATTTTATCACTTTTTAATTTAAATTTATTGTTAAGAGCTCGAAGATTCTAATATTATTTTCTTTAATCCTGGCCATCTAGTCTTAATTCTGGCTAAAGCTTCACCACTTTTACTTAGGTTTGCCTGTATTGTTTCTCTTTCTTCCTCGCTAAATTGAAAAGTAGCAAATATCGGGCTGAAGGAATTAGCGCCTTGTTCAATTACTTCAACAAAATCATCGGCGCCAACCACCTCAGCAAGTTGTTGAAGGTATGTGGTTCCCAGCTGGCCATCATCAGCTAAATTGACTAGTTCATCAGCGAAAACGCTTTGGGCTTTAAGAAATTTAATTTTACTTTTTTCCATTGACCTTTTGACCATTTCTGAACCTACCTCTTGTCTAGCGCTAGGCAAAAAAGGAAGCATTGCTTGAGATAAGGTAATTATGGTTCGATAATAAACAAAGCCGAGTCCTTGTTCTATGTCATATCTGATATCATCTTCGTCCATCTCTTCTCCTAAGGCGTAAAAATCTGAAAGTGGCAACGTTCTTGTCGCTTTTTCCCGGGCCATTAATTCAGGGTTATATGATTGTTCATCAAGCCTTGTCTCAATATCATTCTTCGTTTCGTCGTTAATCGGTTTAATTACCTTTCTCCCCGGGGCCCTTAAATGTTTAAGGGCTTCATCTCTGTGAATGCAATTACGTAAATATTTAGCTCGGCGAAGTTTAAACAATTCGAGAACCAAGCGCTCGTTTGGCCTGACGTCTTCTTTGACTTCTTCAATGAAGTCGATGAATGCATCAGTCCCAAATTTTGAAGGAAGCGCCATTGTTAGAAATAAAGTATTTAAAAGTCGCGCACTATCATCTCGATTTTTTTCGAACCATTGGCGCAGCCGATCCTCTCCTTCTTCGGTTATTATATCCACGATCATCCACAAAGCAAGATTAGTGATTGTCGCCGCTGTGCGGGTATAAAACTTATCCGTCTCTTGGCGCCATTGATTTAAATTTTCCGGGTGGCTATTAACATGCAGCGAATCAAAAACTCCAACGCGAAGATTATCCCCTTCTGGCACGAGAATCAGATTGTAACTATGATTACTGGTGTCTAATTCGAGATTCATTGAATTAACACAAACCACCTCAGTACCAGCCAAGCGGTCTCCTTCTTGTTTGGACTTAAGGGCTCTAAAAACAAATTCAGTTGCTAAACCATAATGACGACATACGCCGTGGCCTTCTCTTAATAACTGATGTATACCAAGCCCATCCAGGTGATCTTCTCTTGTTTTTTTGGCTTGGCTAAATTGTTCTTCGTCCAAGGTCCGAAGCCCTTCTGGCACCAAATCCCTATTGCCACCCGCTAAGTAATCAAATCTAAGTGAAGTGCTAACGATCCTAGACGAGAGAAGAGCCGATTGTACAGGCGTTAGCTGACGCCAATCTTGAATCTCTAGCCTATCCAGTTCTTGCTGATTAGAAACTACCCATTCTCCAATAAATCTGCCAATATCTTCAAAGTCGGTTAAGTGCTCAATTTTGCCAGCAGAATATCTTGTGGGATTGGGATCTTTTTCGGTTATTATCTCATATATTCCTTGTCTGTCATGGGCCAATTCTCTAATGGCTCTCTGCAATGCTTCGTTATTAGCACTTTGTGTCAATGGAATTAAGGCAGCAAGAGGGGCTAAAACTACTTTTTCCGTTCCTTCTTCTCCAATAAGTTCAATCGCTTCTCCTTCAGCTAATGCTAATTCCATAGCCTCGCTAAAACTAAGATTATACTCGACAGCAAATTCTCCAGCCTTTTGGCGGTAGCCGTCTGCCTCGGTTGTTAATTTTTCAAAATTGTATAAATCTGTTTCGCTTTCCATTTGTTAAATACAAAATTATGATTGCTAATTATAGCACAATAAAACATAAATGTAAAGATTATTTATCAATTTATTTTTAATTAATTCTCGTTTATTTTAAGAGCTCGATTGGGTCGACATCGACTTTCCAGTTTTCTGGCACTAAAGACAAGAGAGAATAGGGGTTTTTACCCTTTAAAATTATCTCAATTTTAAATTTATTTTTAGGCTGAATAAAGACTTTAGCTGGCCCTAAAATTTCATTAGGCGAGCCAAAAGTGTTATTTAATTGATTGAGCATTTTAGCAAGTTTCTTACCCTCCTGCTTGACTTTTTTTTCATTTTTATCATCAAAAGTTAACCGTATTAAAGTAGTGAAGGGTGGATAGTTGTTTTCTTTTCTTAAGCGCAGCTCCTCATCAGCAAAATTACCAAAATTATCTTCTAGAAGATGTTTAATCACTTTATGCTCGGGATAATAGGTTTGAATTATTTTTTCCCGCCCCATTTTTAAAGCCCAAAAAAGGGTTGAAAAAAGCTCTTCCTTGCTTCGGAAATCGGGTAGGGATAATCCGATTTCAGCCAGGATGACAATGATCGAATCGAAGAGTGTCTCCTCAATCTTAAAAATATACGAAGTAGCAATCACAATATCAGCATTCAAGATCCTTGATTTTAGACTTGATTTTTCAATCTCCAAATTTTCTTTATCCAGTCGGATAACCCGCGCCTGCCTGAATAATTTTTTCATCTCAAATTCAAGCCGTCTAGTGCCGAAAGAGTGCTCTTTAAGATTTGTGCCGGAGCAGTCTGGGCAGATAGTGGGCAATAACTCATTTGAATTTAAGTGTCTCGAGTAACCGCAATCCTGGCAGATGAGAAAACGAGAAAAACCCCTGCGATTAAGAAACAAAAGTGTTCTTTTTTCCTTTTTTAGGTTTTTTTCAATAGTATCTATTACAAGAAGAGAGAGCAGGCCGCGCTCATTTTTCAAATCAACAATTTTGATGTGATTATTTCTTTTTCGCAGGCCCAATTTGATGTTGAAACTTTTGTAAGGAATTAATTTTAGGATACCTTTTTTTACCGAAAGAATTGACTCCAAAGAGGGGGTTTGCGATTGCAAAATAATGCTTGCTTGACTTAATCTTCCGAACTCTAAAGCCACTTCGCGCAAATGATATTTGGGCA
This sequence comes from Candidatus Berkelbacteria bacterium, assembly GCA_026397195.1. GTDB lineage: Bacteria > Patescibacteriota > UBA1384 > JAHJRZ01 > JAHJRZ01 > JAHJRZ01. Next base: position 5,521 of record JAPLVI010000034.1, read on the forward strand.
ATTGATCATTCTTGTAGAAAGGGTCGTTTTCATGATGGACTATAATCAAACCCAAATTAGGAAGCGGGGCGAAAAGCGCCATATGTGAGCCGATAATCAAATTTACTTTGCCTTCTTTGACTTTCTGCCACTGAATAAAATTTTCTTTATCGGTATTTTTATCTTTGTTTAGAATAATCGATTTGCTCGATAATTTTTTTATCTCTTTAATAATCTCTAAACTCAAGTCAGGCACAAGAAAAAGGGCTGATTCCCCTCGGGATAAAGTTAACTTTATTGCTTTTTGGTAGACCTTAAGCGAATATTTATTTTTCGGGTCAAAAAGGAGATAGTTTCTTTGGGTTTTGGGGTGAATTTTTTCTTTTTGAGAAATACTGGCATTTTTTTTAATGATTTCAAGGATCTTTTTTGAGCTTCTGATCCCTCTTAGATAATGAGGTAGCATCGCAAAAATGACTGAAGAGATAGGGGCAAAATACTTTTTTGAAATAAATTGAGCGAGTTTAAGTTGTGCTTCGTCCAGGAGGGATTGGGGATAGATAATTGATTCGATTTCTTTAATTCGGAAGGGACGAATTTGTTTGTCTTCATCTTTAAGCACGGAGTTGACTACACCTACCACTCTCTGGCCGTGAAAAGGAACCAGAACCAAAGAGCCCGTCCTTGGGCTCATTTTTTTCGGAACTCGATAGAGAAACGATTTATTTCTGACTGCCTTTTTATCAACGGTTATATTAGCTAACATATTTTTTATTCATGCCGCTCAACTGTAAAACGGTATAACTCAACTGGTTCATCTGGTGAGATGCCGGCTTTTTGTCGGCATATCTCGATTTGCTGCTCAATTGTTTTGACTCCCCCTAAGTCAGGGAGTAATAGTCCCTTACGACCATCTATTGATTTTACTATAACCCCAAATACTCTCGGGTCAAGGTCTTTGATTTTTGTCTTTTCAGGAAGGGAGAGAACATCAACTTTAGTTTTAAGTTCGGGTAATTCATCTTTTTTTATTGGCTCGAAGCGGGGGTCTCGTCCGGCCGCAATGGCGCAGGCAATGATCTCATTGCCAATGCAATTTTGGGTGGGCAGATAAGTGCCAATACAACCACGCAGTTCGTCTCCTTTATGGAAACTGACGAAAACCCCTGCCTTCTTTTCTTTTAATTTTTTAGGGCAATCTTTGGGGAGGGAAAGATTTTTTCCTGTTTCTAAAAATTCTTCTAGGGCGTGAGTCGCTAATTTAGGATAATAGTCTTTCATAAAATTTTAAAATTAATGACGGCATAGCCAACACCAAAAGGGCCTTCGTAAGATAAAATCTCGGGTTTAAAATTAGTTTTACTTAAAGCACCAATAAGGATAAGTATCGAACGATAACCACATTCGCCTGCGTCTTCGATAAAGTCATCATCCATTTCTAATATTCCCTGGATGTCTTTAGCTTTGAGATGATTGATAATTAACTTATCAAATTCTTTGCCCGATTCATTGTAGCCAGCCGGTGCTGTTTGAGTGAGACGGTGAGAAAGATCACCAGAGGCGATAAGAGCTATTTTTTTCTTCGATTTTGCTGCCACTTCCTGAATTATTTCTCCAAAAGCGAATAATAGCCCTTTATCCTGATAAGAGTAGGCAATAGGTAATATTTTTATATCTTTTTTCAGTTCTTTAGCCAAGAAATAGAGAGGCACAACAGTCCCGTGGTCAAGCTCGAAAAACGAATTGTCATTATCATAAAGCAGAGTTTGAATGCCATTTTCTTCTGCCTTCTGGGTCAGAGCCTCGGCCAACTCAGGATCGTTTTGAAATTTAAACTTCAAACCACCAATGCCGAATTGCGAAAGAGTGCCTCTTAAATTCAGCATACCGCAGATATTGATTCGATCAGGATAAACAAGACCATGCGGGGAAATGATGATAATTGTATCGGGAGAAGTTTTTTTCAATTCAATTGAGAGTTTCTCCATGGCGGTAATTGTTTTTGATGTCTTTTTAGAATCCTCACCACCAATTTCAGGGATAATGATAGGGGGATGAGGGGTTAGGGCGGCAAAATTTAACATAGCTAAATCCTAAATCCTAAACTCTAAATTCTAAACAAATCCAAAATTAAAAATTCAAATCTCAAAAACATCTTACAAAACATATCCATTAAAATAAAGCCCTTAATTCTTAATTCATAATTCTTGATTCGCTTTGTATCCACTTGAATTTTGGAGAAAAAGAGAATTAAATGGAGAAAAGATAATTTAAATAGAAAGGAGTATTATGGTGGGAGAAGAAGGTTTAGGTCCAGAGAGTGAACAACAAGGAGAAGCTGCTTCCGCAGAGCAAATTTATGAAGCAGAGGTTGGGAGGGTAACCGATAAAGAAAGAGATCTCGCAACTCGTCATCTAGAAGAAATTCGGGAAGAAAAACCCAATGAAAAGATTGAAGACCTGGCCGTGGAATCGGCGAGAGTAGCATCAATAGCAGGTAATTCGGAGATTACTGTTGCGTTTTTGGAACGAACTTCATTAGATCCAAACGATAAAATGAAAATTTTGGGACAATGTTATAGTAACAAAGCTACTCATATGAAAAATTTTGCCTCAAGGGAAGAAGTAACCGGAGAACAACAGCAAGCCTTATTAGAATTAGCGAGAATAATAAAAGAACAGGGAAAAGTATTAGAGAATCGATAGCAAAAAAATTTATTTTATACATTCCCTAAATAGACATATTTTAACCCAACCTTCAAGCCGATTTTTTGAGCCTTTTTGAGAGTTGAAATTGATGTCGGTGGAGTATTAGTCATCTTGTAGCAGGGGAAGAAGCGGGATAAATGCCAAGGGATATTTTTGTCAAGCGAAGCTATAAACTCGGCAATTTGTTTGAGCTCTTTTTCTGAGTTATTAATTCCGGGAATGAGAAGCGTGGTAATTTCTAAATGAATATGACGCGCTTTTTTGATCCGTTTAAGATTTTTGAGCACTGGTTTCAGACGCGCTCCGCAATATTTAAGATAGTTAGAATTCGAAAAACCTTTAAGATCAATGTTGATTGCATCGAGATATGGCTCAAACTTTCGAAAGGCTTTTTTGGTGAAATAGCCATTTGAGACCCAGATATTTTTGAGACCCGATTTATGGGCAAGTTTCATTGTCTCAAGTGCATATTCAAAAAAAATTGTCGGTTCGGTATAGGTATAAGAAATCGAAGGACATTTTTGTTTTTTAGCCTCGGCAACCATTTGTTTTGGGGAAACTTTTGTCGAAAGTTTTTCGATAATATTTAAATTCCTTTTATTTATTTGCGATATTTCCCAGTTTTGGCACCAATCACAACGAAGATTACAACCAAAGGTGCCAAAAGAAAGGGTGAAAGTTCCGGGCATAAAATGATAAAGTGGTTTTTTCTCAATTGGATCAATGTGGACCGAGACCGGCCGGCCATAGACAAGGCTATAAAGCTTGCCATCTTTATTTAATCTTACCCCACAGATACCCGTTTTATTATGTGAGATTAAACAGCGATGGTTGCAGAGACCACATTTGACCTTACCGCCCTGTAATTTATTATAAAGCTTAGCTTCAATCATATTTATTCACAATCATTTTAGCTTTGTTTAGTGATAAAATAAAGAAGATAATGCTTATGACACTAAGAACGAACGAAGAATTAGTAGATTATTTAGTCGGCACAGGAGTTTTGAAAAGTCTAAATATTATTCGAGCGATCTCAAAAGTTGACCGTAAAGATTTCGTCGTCGAAGAATCAAAGAGCTTTGCCTATGATGATTCGGCTATTTCTATTGGCTATGGGCAGACAATTTCACAGCCGACAACTGTCGCTTTTATGATAGAACAACTTGCTCCAGAAGTTGGGGATAAAGTACTTGATATTGGCTATGGTTCTGGTTGGACGACAGCTATCCTTGCTTCGATTGTTGGAGAGGAAGGAAGGATATTTGCCTTTGAAATTATTCCAATCCTGAAACGTTTTGGAGAAAGAAATGTGAGGACTTATAAGTTTGAAAATGTTAATTTTATTGAGGGCGACGGCTCGAAAGGACTTCCAAGAGAAGCGCCATTTGATCGGATTCTTGTCTCGGCTGCCGCACCTTCGGTGCCCCTCACTTTAAAAGAACAACTAAAAATTGGTGGCAAACTGGTTATTCCGGTAGGAAGAGGAAGTCAAGCGATGTATGTGATTGAGAGAATAGGGGAAAAAACCTATAAAAAGAAGCGTATCCCCGGGTTTGTTTTTGTAGAACTAAAAGGAAAGTTCGGAAATATCTAAAAATTATATTGCACTCTTGGCACAATGCCAAAGTCAGTCGCTGGAAGGACAACCAGCCAGGCACGACCGACAATGTTTTGTTTAGGAAGAACACCCCACTCTCTTGAATCCGAGGAGTTGCTACGATTATCACCTAAGACGAAAAATTGGTCTTTGTCTAGCTTGATTTCCATATTGCCACTTGTTTTGATGCTATCTGGAAGATAATTTTCATTAATTGTTTTTTCTTCATTTGAGCCAGCAGAAACTATCTTTAGAGTTCCATTTTTAATGATGACTGTATCGCTAGGGACCCCAATAATACGTTTAATGTAATTGACTTTAAGATTATTCGGATAGCGGAAAACAACCACGTCACCCCTTTTCGGATCGCTGAAGCGTTCGGTTACTTTTTCAATCAGAAGATAATCGTTATTATGGAAATTTGGTTCCATACTAGCACCTTCAACGACAAAGGGCTGAATAAGAAAAAAACGGATGACAAAAGCGATCAACCCAATAATTATGGCTGTCTCTAAAAATTCAACTAAAAACTTGGCTGCGCGAGTTAGGCCGCGGCGGGTAGAAGAGAATTTCTCTTCAACCTTAGGCTCAATTTGATTCTCTTTTTCCTCTTTTATCTCTTCCATCTAAGTTATTGTAATTGAAACCAAAAAATAATGCAAAGGGCAAAATTTGCCAAGTTATTGGCGAGCGTAGCGAGAGAAGCGAAAAGCTCTTTTCGCTGCCGAGCGAGCGAGCCGACAAAGGGTTTAATACCCCCGGCCTCCGCGCCGGGGGAGTGGAGCCCGAGGCTCCGGCCTCGGGGTCTAAAACCTTTATTTCCCATAACGTTCGAGATCTTTTTTGAGCTCATGCAGATGCTCTTCTTTAAGCTTAACTAACTTATCTTCATCACCAGAGAACCTTTCGATTAAAAGAGAGGTATGTTGTCCCCCTAGGAAGTGGGGAAGAATTACGTAATTTGCTCCGGCTTCATATAGTTCAAGTGCTTCCTCAATTTCTTTAGCCGTAACATAAACTGTGGCTTTGGGGTTTTTTGCTCTGATTCGTGCGATCATAGAAGTATTTTGCTGGATATCGGGGATAGTCGAAACAACAACATCAGCTTTATCAATACAGGCTTTCTCCAAAATCTCTTTGTCTCCCATATCGCCGTAAAGATGATTAATATCTTTTTCATGTAGTTCATCAATAATATCAGGATTAAAATCAATAACGATTAAAAGCTTACCCATTCTTTTGAAAGTGTCGACGATTTTTTCACCGGTTCGATGATAGCCAAAAATAACAGCATGATTTTTAAGCTGTTCTGGTAATTTTTCATAGACATGGGCTCCACTTCTCTCAAAAATTCTGGCAATATGATACATCCGTTCAGTGAAAAATTGCATATAGGTAATAAGATATGAGGAAATGATTGCCGAGATAATAAGCGAGGCGGCAAGAATTGAAAAGAGGCGTTCATCAACTTGACCTAAGGATAGACCAATAACCCCAGCAATAAGTACGAATTCACTCACCTGACCCAGGGACAATGAAGTACGCAAAGCAGAAGAAGCACGGAATTTCGAGATGATTAAAGAGAAGAAAATAAAGATAGGTTTAAGGATGGCGGCGATAAGAACTATGGTTAAAATTAGAGAAAAACTCCCTTTGATGGCGGTGGGTACAATTAAAAGACCTAAAGTTACAAAGAAAAGGGTGGCGAAGAAATCCCGGAGTGACCTCACTTTGACTGACATTTCATAGGCAAAATCTGAACCAGTAAGCGAGATACCGGCGATGAAAGCGCCAATGGCAATACTTATTCCAAAGGCATTTGACAGAATACCAAAACCCAAAACGACAGAAATGGTTGTAAGGAATAAAAGTTCTTGGGATCGGGCAGCAAATTTAAAGATATATGGATAAATGAATTTCCTTAAAACAAAAGCAATGAGAAGGAGAAGGATGATTTTACCAAAGACAAGGCCCGTGTGCGAAAAGGAAAATTCATTAAGAGATGAAACAAAACCTAAAGCAATAATGGCAAAAATATCTTGGACCAGAAGAATGGCGATGGCCGCTTTGCCATGGATAGTTAAGAGCTCACCTTTATCCGTCAAGAGTTTAACCACCAACATAGTTGAGGAAAAGGTGATAGCCATGGAGATATAGAAGGAATAAAGTTGACTAAGATGGAAT
>JAPLVI010000154.1 GCA_026397195.1 Candidatus Berkelbacteria bacterium
GTGGCATTCCATATCTTAAAGCCTCAATGAAATTATTGTCTAACATCTCGCTTTCTTCCCAACCCGCCTTTCGCATTTTTGATTGTTGACGGATTCTTTTTTCCTGTTCTAATGGATTATTTAATTCGCTATAAGCATTAACAATTTCCATTCCGCCGCCACAAACTAATTGGAATCTTTGAGCTAATTTCGGTTGATCTTGTTTTTGTTTTGCCAGCGGTGAGAGTTCGATTGGGTGATCAATCACGAAGGTTGGTTGAATTATTTTGGGACGACATATTTTTTTATAAAGTTCATCAACCAGTTTACTCCAAACTGTAATTTCTTTGAAATCTATATTTATTTTTCTTTTTTGTATCTCCCTTTTTAGGGTTCCAAAATTTTGATAGTTACGAATATCAATACCAGAATCTTTTCTAAGTAATTCATTAAAGGAAACTCGTGGGTAGGGTGGTTTAAATTCAATTAGGTTACTTTGATAATTAATCTTTGATAAACCCATAATCGCCGAGACTGTTTTGTGAACCAGGTTTTCGGTAAATTCCATTAGAAAATTGTAATCTTTATATGCCCAGTAAAATTCGAATATTGTAAATTCAGGATTATGCATACGAGAAAGACCCTCATTGCGAAATACTCTTCCAATTTCAAATACTCTTTCGAAACCACCAACGATTAATCGCTTAAGATATAATTCGGGAGCAATTCTCAAATAAAAATCAGTATCTAAAATATTATAGTGAGTAATAAATGGTTTAGCAGCAGCTCCACCCGGTATTGGTTGAAGAATGGGTGTTTCGAGTTCTATAAACCCATGTTTTTGCATAAAGTCTCTCAAAAAAGAAACAACTTTAGACTTTGTTATTAGATTTTTTTTAATGTCTTTGTTGATTTGTAAATCCACAAAACGTCTTCTATAGCGGAGATTTGTATCTTTAAGACCATACCATTTAGCGGGTAAAGGGCTAAGGGATTTAGAGAGAATGCTAAAATCATCCGCCTTAATTGTGATTTCTCCGACATGAGTCCTAAAAATTTCTCCGTGAATATCTATAAAATCGCCGAGATCTATGAAATCCAAAAATTTATATTTTTTATTACCAAGAATATCTGCTTTGAAATAAACCTGAATTTTTCCAGACTCATCCTTAAGATCAGCAAACCTCGATTTGCCGTGATCTCTTATCGACATTATTTTACCCGCTAGCCAAAATTTTTCACCTAAATGATCCCGGGCATCGTGAATAGCTATTTCCCGTCTAGATACTGAAGGATAAGGATTAGTGTTTGTCTTTTCTATTTCTTCAAGTTTCTGTAGTCTCACTTGCTCTTCTTTTTTCTGATTCATAAAAATTTTTATCTTCTTTTTGTCTATTAAAAAATACCATAATCCGCGTTTCATTACAATAATTGCTATAGCAACCCCTTGCTTGACGTAAAAAGGTATTAATAGTTAAATAGTTGAAAATGAATAATAGCAAATGTGTATCTAAAAATAAACCACCCGTAAAGGTATTTTTCTTTGAAAAGGCCCCTTTTATGGGAGTTGAGTTACTGGATATCTTGAGAGACTATTCGCTAGTGTCTTTCAGGTTCGATCAAACCTATTCTAACTTGAATCGGTCAGGCGCTTCGGTGATATCATATGGTGATCATAATTTATTGAAACCTATAGACAGTGACGAGGCGATAAGAATAATACTCCGAGATAAAAGATTCATGAAAAATATTGTTATTGATAAGGAAAATACTCGTTTGCTTTTCTTTTACATGGAAAGAATGATGGATAATTTATGCAACGGACTCGGTTTAAAATTAGCTCTTCCACCATATGATATACAAGAGCAGTTAGGTAATAAATTATATTTGAAAAAAATTATTAAGAAAATCGGGCTTAAGGAGAATGAAAGCATAAGTTTTGCGAATGACGGACCAATTGATTCGACGTTATTTCAAAAATGTGTTAAAAAATTAACCCTTCCATTTATTTTGCAAGGAAGTTTGGGAGTCTCGGGCGAAGATACTTTCCTAATTCATTCAAAAAAAGAGTTTTATCGTTTCAGCAAAAGATTATACTTTAATGCCCGAGCATCAAAATTGATCAAAAACAACATCCCTTTTTCTGTCCATGCCTGTGTCACAGATAATGAAATATTATACGAAGGTCCATTCCTCCAGATAATTGGTTTCCCCGAACTATCTACTAACCCCTACATGTTTTGCGGAAATGATACCAACCAAACACTTTTTACAGATAAACTTAAAGAAAA
>JAPLVI010000143.1 GCA_026397195.1 Candidatus Berkelbacteria bacterium
TTTTTTTACTTTTTTTATTTCTTTTTGCAATAATTCCGGAGCGTTGATTTTGACATCTACAAAATTACCCCATTTTTCGTTCATATGACCGGTCCATTTCTTCATAAAAGCAGCATAACAATAAACACAGCCATGAGAACAACCAGTGTAGGGGTTTATCACCCAATCAGCACCGGGAATGCCTGATTTCTGCAAGATTGATTTAGCTTTTATTTCTCTGATTTTCATTTTTAAAAGTTATTTTGCGTTTGTTTTCATCAATGTGTTCAAAATTAATCCAAATTGTCTCTTTGGGCAAGAGTTTTTTTGTCCGCCTACGCTCTCGATATTTCACTCGGACTATTCGTCCGTGTTTCATTCGGGATGCTTCGGCGGATTCCGCCTGCGGTTCCACTTTTTCTGGCCATTCAATCACAGATATTATATTCTTTTTTCCCAAATAATCTGAAGCACCAATCATTTCAAATTCTTCTGGACCAGAAATACGATAAAGATCAAAATGAGCCAGTTTAAGCCCCTTTTTTGCCTTATGGAGGTTAAGAATAACAAAAGTAGGCGAAGTGACCCTTTCTTTAACACACAGCCCCCTGGCGAGTCCCTGGACAAAAGTCGTTTTGCCTGAACCCAAATCACCAAAAAGGGCGATAATTTCACCGCCTGTTAATTTTTTGGCAAAGTCTTGTGCCAACCCTTTTGTTTCTTCAGAAGAATTGGTTATCTTTTGCATACTTCTTTCGTATTCTAGCAAAAATCAAGAGAGTTGCAAGAAGCAAGAACCCTAAAACAAGTAATACTGCTCCCCAAATTTTATAAATATTATTTGGCTTAATGGCTTTTGGATCGTCGTTTATAGTTCGATAATCGGAAGCAGCTTGCACATTTTCTACACCTAAAACTTGATTAATTAAAGAATTGCCTAGAGTAGAAGCTTCTTTTTTCTCATTTTCGAAAATCTTAACATCATTCTTTGATCTGGGCAAAAGCCTTAAGCCCGCTGAAGTCTTTGAAAGAATTCCAATAATAGTCACCCAATTCCCTTCTTCTAAGCCTAGTTTTTTGATTCCTGTTGCCGGATAGAAATATACACGCAACTCCCCCGTTCCATCATCAATCCAAATAGTGCTTCCAGAAATCTTAACGACTCTTCCTGAAACCTTCATAAGTTGGCCAATAAAATCATTTAATTCAATTATTTTCTTTTTGGCTGGTTCTGGCGGCGGGCCAAGACCGATAATAACAATATCCTCTGGCCCGTAAACTTTAATTTGATACTCGCCGAGAGATATAGAAATTTTTCCATAAATTATTACCCTATCGCCAATCTTCAGACTTGGCCAAAGAGCTTTGTCAAAATAAATCTTTATCCCCCCGCTTTCATCTTGAATATACATCACTCTTTTACCAAACAGCCCTGGTTCAACGATAACAACCCCAGAAATTTTAACCCATTCGTTTTTAGCTTGTTTTTTGGCTTTTTCAATCGGAGCTACGGGAAAATTTTGGATTTCTTCTTGTTTTGAAGTAAAAATATTTGCTCTGCCGGACGTTGCCGTAGTGCTAAAAAGCCAATTATTATCTATATTCCGCGACCACGACATATCAATATCGGCATTTTTATATTCTTGTGAACCAGAGCAAAGACTACCATCCGGCCATAAAAGATTAATCGAATCTCCTTC
>JAPLVI010000098.1 GCA_026397195.1 Candidatus Berkelbacteria bacterium
CTTATTTCTTCCTCTGAACTGATGGTTTTGGCAATTTTTGAAAGTAGCGACATTCGCCTATTATATAAAATAATCTCACTGCGTCTGGCGGCATTAACTCGGCGCAAAAAATCAACCAAATTATTCCAGGGATTTCTTCTGGGTTGAGTCTCGGATTGTATTTTATCAGTGGCGACTTTTGACATATTTTTTGGAATTTGGGATTTGGAATTTGGGATTTCGTATCTTATACCCTCCACCTCGTACCGTTTCAATCAGCTGAATTTTGTTTTTACCGTCAACTTTACGCCTCAAATTGGAAATATGCGCGTCAATCACATTGGAAAGGGAATTAAAATTATATCCCCAGACGTGCTCGCCAATCATACTACGGGTGCAGACTTCACCTTCCCGCCGCATCAAAAAGTCTAAAATTTTATACTCTTTAGCTGTTAACCTAAGCTCATTTTTTCCTCGATTGACTTCATGGCTTTTGGGGTCAAGCGTAAGGTCAGAAATTTTAAGTTTGGGTGTGACGGCCTTTTTACCCCGACGCAAAAGGGACCTGATTCGAGCTAAAAGCTCATCAATGGAAAAAGGTTTAGTTAAATAATCATCAGCACCGCTGTCCAATCCCTTGATTCTTTCTGAAACTTGAGTTTTGGCGGTAAGCATTATGAGCGGGGAATTTATCTTCATTTTGCGTAATTTTTCACATACTGTAAAACCATCGGAACCCGGGAGCATCACATCTAAAATTATGAGGTCGTAATCATTGATCTCTGCTTTTTCGAGCGCCTCTTCTCCCGTATATGCCAACTCAACTGTGTATTTTTCCATTTCCAGGGCTCGTTTGATAAAAGAGGCGATTTTTTTTTCGTCCTCAACTACCAAGATAATCATAGTACATTCATCTCCTCGCAGCGAGCTGCTCGTCGCTTCATTTTAAGAACCCTCGGTTCTTAACGCTCGCTTCGCTCGCTGTTCTCCTCTGCGGGAAAACTTACGTTTTCCCGACCCCTTTCCTATTTCTCTGCATTCATTCCCCCGCTTGGGCGGGGGAATTCGCAGATAAATCAAAAACTAATAATATGTTTGGGTGGATGTATCTTTTGTTCAGTTTACCCCAAAAAAACTCCTCTGTCAAGATGTAAATCATTAAATCAAAAATCGGCTCATTTGAGCCGATTTTTTATCCTAAACCGTTATTTCAATAAAACCGGCACTTGAATTGTATCTTGAACCGAACCGTCTTTGGCGGATAAATCATAAGCCTCAATATAAGCATAATGACCGGCATAACTTGCGGAATAACTAATAGTAACTGTATAAGGATTGCTTACGCCTACATCACCGGCTTTAGTCTGGGCATTTGCCTGATTAATTATTTTATTACCCTCACAATCAACAATCTTGACCTGAAAACTGCCTTCAAAAACATTAGCCGTGCCGGAGAAAGTAATGGGGCTTGTTACCTCGGAGTAATGAGCTATATCGGCAATAGTGATATTGCCCGTTCCGCCGTTGGCCTGTTTTAGACAGTGGTCAGCCTTAATTTGCTCACTGTCAGAAACGGGGCTAGTTGAAGCCTTTTGACAACTGGTACAGATTGAGGCTGATGGCGAAGGGGTGGGCGTATTTTTTGCTCTTTGCGTTAAATAATAAGCCGTGCCAAAACCAGCTCCGGCAATGACTAAAAATAAGACGACTATAATAACTAAAATCCAAATCACTTTTTTGTCCATAAATTATCCCTCCTTAAATTCAAAATCATTTATTGACGCTAGGTGTGGGCGTGTTGGAGAAACTGGGAACAGGAATTTCCGTGCCGTTATCAAGCGGCGGGGCGGCAGGCCAGTTATAGCCGCCAAAGCCCCTTATAAATGAGCAGCCAGCAAAACCCAAAATCAAGAAAACGATAAATACAATTATAAGGCAACAAAAACAGGCGCCTATGCCAATCCCCCATTTTGCCCCGCTTGACATTCCCTGATTTTGCGGTGGCGGTGGGGGTGTAGGCGGAGCGGATTGGGCCGGCGGGGTTTGCGGCGGAGGTGGTGGTGTTTCTTTGACCGGATCTATTTTTTTCTCTTTTTTTTCTTCTGGCATGTGATTTCTATTTTACATTATTTCTTATACATAATCAAAAGATTCTTAAGCTCTGAATAATTAAATCAAAATTTTTTTGATTTTCTTTAAAAGTTTTAGTCGGTGCGGAAAAATCAAAAATATATATGGATCCTGCGGCTGCGGCTACAAATTGCTTCCAAGCCATATTCGGATCATGATTGTTGGCATCATGATAAGTCCAAGTCTC
>JAPLVI010000138.1 GCA_026397195.1 Candidatus Berkelbacteria bacterium
AGGAGATACAATCGAAGCATTAAAGAAGTTTGGCTTGTTTGATAATTTTGATTTTGTCTCCGGGGGAGGCGGAGCAACGCTTGAATTTTTAGCCAAAGGAACACTGCCGGCGATTCAAAAACTAGAAAATCAAAAATGACCTATGTTTACTAACCCCAAAGAATTACTGATTGAAGCAAGAAGAGGTGGATATGCCTTAGGACATTTTAATGTATTTAATATGGAGTCGGCTAAGGCAGTTATTACTGCCATCGCTGAATCGGAAAAGCCGGGCTTTGTCGCTATCACCGAAACAACAATTCGTTATGCGGGACTGGGCTTAATTACCTGCATTGTCAAAGAACTATCGCAAATGACTGATGGCGATAACCGAATTATTATGCATTTGGATCATGGCAAAAGTGTTGAAATGGCTAAAAAATGCATTGAGGCAGGCTTCACTTCGGCAATGATTGATGCCTCTGCTCTTGATTTTGAAGAAAATATTGAATTGACTTCGAAAGTTGTGGTATTAGCTCATGGTCACGGTGTATCGGTTGAATCAGAAATTGGCCACGTCGGTAGAGTTGGTGAAATTATCCCCAAACATTATCTAACTAATCCTTCTCGGGCGGAGGAATTCGTCGAAAGGACAGGAGTTGACTCCGTAGCTGTCGCTATAGGCACGATTCATGGATTGGTCACAGAAATGGATTTGGATTTTGAAAGATTAAATAAAATTGCAAAAAAGGTTAAAATTCCACTGGTTATTCATGGAGGCACAGGTTTGAAAGATGATGATATCAGAAAGATGATTTCACTTGGAGTAGCGAAAATAAATATGGACACAGCCCTGCGTATCGCTTTTATGCGTGGTTTAAGGCAAAATATTACTGAAACGGATCCACGTAAAGCAACGACCTCAGCGATGGATGAAGTTCAGTTAGTTGTACTCGATTATATAAATAAATTTCATAAAGGATAGTGTATGAAAAAAGTATATTGTGTGGGTGAGGCAATGCGAGATACGGTTTTGAGGGTTAGCGAATCGAAGATTGTCAATGAAGAAGAAAAGAAACTTCTTTGCTTTAATTTTGGTGACAAAATCGCCGTTGATGAACTAAAACATTTTTGCGGTGGCAGCGCTTTAAATGTTTCTTTTGGTTTAAAAAAATTCGGCCTTGAACCGGCGATTATTTCCACCCTAGGTGAGGACAGCGAAGGGGGAAGAGTTTTAGAGACACTTGGATCGGGCGGAATTGATACTTCTCTTATTATTAAGTCAGGCGATTTTTCAACTAAAGCCGCTTTTATTTTAAATACCCCAGAAGGCGATCGGACGATTTTGGTTTATCACGGCAAGGGTGTCTTGGCGAGTGATTTGGTAGATTGGGATAAGATCGAGGAAGGGGCAATGATTTACCTTGGTCCGCTTCCCGAAAATACACAAGAATTCATTGATAAAGTCTTGGAGATTAAAGAAAAGAAAAACTTGAGCCTCGTTGTTAATCCCGGAGCAATTCAAATCAGCTGGCCAGCTCCAGAAAATAAAAAAGTTATAGAGAAAGCTGATTTATATGTTTTAAACAAAGATGAAGCAATGACTATTTTCCCGACCATAGAGGGAGAAAAAGAACTATTGCAGAAATTTATCGAAACCGGAGCAAAAAAGATAATAATTACTAAAGGTGAAGAAGGCTCAATCGCATCGGATGGAGAAAATTTCTTTAAATTGGGAATCGTTCATGTCAAAACCTTAGATATGACAGGTGCAGGCGATGCTTTTCTCTCGGCTGTCGTTGGAAGTATCGCGCGTGATATGCCTTTCCATGAGTCATTATTCGCTGGAGCAATTAATTCAGCTTCAGTAGTTGAAAAATACGGAGCGCAAGAAGGACTTTTGGGCCCGGATGATATAAAAACAAGAACGGCAGAAGCAGCTCTTCAGACTGAATCTCTGTAATTTTTTATCCACAACATTTACTTGACATATCTC
>JAPLVI010000069.1 GCA_026397195.1 Candidatus Berkelbacteria bacterium
TCCCCTCCCCGAAAGCAAATCTTCTTTCTGATATTCGTAAGGTACTTTTACTTGATAATTAAAATTTTGATTATCATAAATTTGCCAATCCTTGGTCAACTCCTGAAAATTATTTTCTTCAAGGCGGGGTTTGGATGACTCAACCTTATCTGTTTTATTGGAAAAAAACTGCCAATTAAAATGATAAAAAGCAAAGCCGAAAGAGATAACTAATACGAGAGCAAAGGTGGCAATCACGAATTCCCCCACCCCGATTTCTCCCCTTTTTTTCGGTTTTTTGTTTTTACTACTAAAAACTTGGATAGTCCAAAATTTCTTCCTCATATAATATATTTTATCATTTTAAAAGTTATTCAGCTATCCGTTTTCATTTAAAAAAGTCAGCCTATTTATCAATGCAATTTCAACAATCTATTAATCCGTTATATAATAGAATTAAATGGGGAAATTTTCTTATGAAAATAGCCACAGGAAAAGACCTTACTGGTATGTTGATGCCAAGTGGGTTTGCGGAATAATTTTTCTTGTCCTCTTTATTACCGGAATACTGTTTTTCAATATCAGCCAGATTATCTCTAGAAAAAATGTTATTGATACTGCTACTGGCAATATCGAATCTTCAATTAAGGAAGAGGTTTCAAAATTTTTCGACAATAAAGGCAAACCATTAACTCAGGATAAAGAAGTGATTCTGGGAGCACTAACAGTTGCTAAAGATAAAACAAAAGAACTCGACAACAAGGTCAAAGAATCGGGCGAAGATACAGGCCAGTCCATTATGTCGTCTTACTTTCAAATTTTCCAAAATCCGCTGGACTTCGGCAAAAAAATAGCCACGCTTTTCGCTTATAAGCTAGAAGGGCTAATGTATTCAAGGGTTTCTAATTCTCTCAACAGCGCATCAGAAAAAATTCAAGCCCTAGATTTAAAAGATGCCAATGTCAAAGATAAAATTATGTCAGAGATAGCGATACCAAAGGTTTATTCTGAGAAACAATACTCAAGATACCGAAACGATGCTATTATCTGCCTGATTATTTCTCTATTGCTTTTAATTACTGCTATTTACTTCAGTTCCGGCTTTGGCAGATTATCCACTCCGGGATTTTTGATTTTAATGGCCACCTTGCCTGGATTTTTTATCTTAATGAGTTTTGTTAAATATTTACGAACTTCACCTCTTAACGATTATACAAATAGTGACAGCAAAATAGTTAGTATTCTTTCAACCTCAATTCTTGATGCCTTTAAAAGCCAGGCGGATTCACTTTTTACCGTTTATAAATATTTGTTTATCTTCGCTTTAGTTTTGCTTGTTCTGGGCATTCTCGGCTCATTTATTCTAAAAATATTCCAGCCCAAACAGACAACAGACATCAGCCCGCGATTGAAATAATCTCAACCTCTAGCACAAAATAAATATGCCCATAACAGAGGGCAATTTATTTTCTGGGAGAGAAGGATTCGAATGCTCGCCTGCGGCTGCGCTCCATAGGGCTTCCGCCCTCTGGTCTTCCTCGCCGCGGCTCGTCAGGTCACCCCAGGCGGGGAAACAACTGTTTCCCCGACCCCCTTCGTGTTCGAATCCTATCCATACAAATATAAAAAATTCAGCCCGAAAATGGGCTAAATTTTTTATCTGGGAGAGAAGGATTCGAACCTTCACAGCAGCCTTCAAAGGGCTGAGTCCTACCATTAGACGATCTCCCAACGTTATCCAAATTATATCCGAGTAATAGTCTTTTTTCAATCTTAATAGAAAATTAAAAAACCTTGAGTGGTCAATAAGCCGAGTTCTGTCAAGGATATCTATCTATCTAGATCTAATGTTGCCATCAGATTCATGCAGAAGGACCATACTCACTAGGTCGAGCCGACCCTTCCATGTGGTGTGATTTTGGCCTACCTTCTTTGCACCAGACAGGGTTTACAGCATCTCCATGTCGCCATGGAGATTAAGGGTTGCTTAAGCCCTACGTTTCGCCCTTACCCCGCAAAAGCGAGGCGGTTTGGTTTCTGTTGCACTTTCCCTAGGGTTACCCCCGGTTTCTGTTAGAAACTGTCCTGCTCTGTGGTGCTCGGACTTTCCTCCCAGCCCTTTCTAAAACCCCAGATTTTGATTTAAACTGAAGTGCTAGAAAGGGCTGGGCAGATATCTTTACCACTCAAGGCAATAAGATAATAGCAAAAAATCAATCAATAGTCAAGCTTGACAAAATAATAATTAAAAGTATAATCTAGGCTGCGTGGATGCGGGTTGCCTCTCGATTGGTGGTAAGTCGCGAAAGGGTGATGACCATGTTAGTCACGTTCTTCGGGACACGCGGTTCCTCACCGGTCTCCGGCCCAGCCTCCATCAAGTACGGTGGCAATACCACTTGCCTCCGCATCGAGTCGGAGTCTTTGCCGAAAGACCACTGGCTGGTGGTAGATGCCGGTACAGGGTTCATCCCGTTAAGTGATGAGGCGCTCAAAGCGGGCGTCAAAGGCTTGACGGTACTAAGCACCCACTACCACCCCGACCACACCCAGGGGGCGCTGATGAGCTCTCTCGTTCACCGCAAGGTCGTCCAGCTCTATTGGTACGGCCCCCAAGAGAACGGGACGGGCCCTCTGCAGATGCTCCAGACGGAGATGAAGCCGCCTCGGTTCCCAGTCGCCTTTGCCGAGGTTGCCTCTCACTTCACCTGCAAGGGCATCGAACACCCCTCGGGTAAGGTCATTGTCATCCATCCCGAAGGCGGATTGAGGCTCCTGACAGTCGAAGAGCTCGAGCGAATCGAAGCGGCAGCAATACCTCAGGTGGCGATGGGTAAAGCCAGATACCCCCTGGGAAGCTGTCTCGTCATCCGGATGCTCAGATCCAACCATCCGGAGCGGACAATCAGCTACCGCTTTGAGGAGAGGCCCACCGGAAGGGTCTTCGCGTTCCTGACGGACCACGAAAACCAAGACGGCATACCTCGCATGCTGCGAGCTCATCTGTCCGGCGCCGATCTGCTGGTGATGGATTGCCAGTACACACGGGAAGCGTACGACGACGCGACTGCCGGATTCGGCCACGGTACACCCGACTTTTGCGCTCGCGTAAGCACATATGGTCGGGGCCAAGCGCCTCGGGCTGACCCACCACGATCCGGGTGCTTCGGATGCAGTGGTTGACCAGAACCTCGAATGCGCAATGGCATACCTCGCCGAACGCGGCAACGGGCTGACAGTCTTCGCCTGCCAGGACTACCAAACAGTCGAAGTCTGACCGCCCATGTTGGTCTCTGCGCACGCTTTTCGATGCAACCCACAACAAATCCACGCATACAGCGAGCTACCCTCTGGGGTAGCTCCTTTTTATTTTAAGAGTCTGGCAATTGGCGCGAAACTTTTGCGATGAAACGGGGTTGGGCCGAATTGTTTGAGAGCACGCTTGTGTTTAGGGGAGGGATAGCCCTT
>JAPLVI010000072.1 GCA_026397195.1 Candidatus Berkelbacteria bacterium
CCAATAAAAAGAATTATATTGGCAGTGAAGAGAATTGGAAAAAAGCTGAAGAAACGTTGCGCGCTGTGCTCAAAAAGAAAAAATTAAAATTTAAAGAAGGTCCAGGTGAAGCCAAATTTTATGGTCCGGCGATTGATATTAAGCTTCTAGATGCCCTGGGACGTCCGTGGCAAGGGCCGACAATTCAGGTTGATTTCAATTTTCCCGAGAAATTCGATTTGAATTATATTGACGAACATGGCAAAAAACAAAGGGTGGTGATGATTCATCGCACCGTCTTAGGGGCTATCGGTGAGCGCTTCATCGGCAATCTAATCGAGCAATATGCCGGACTTTTTCCGCTTTGGCTTGCTCCGGAGCAGGTGCGCGTTCTGCCTATTTCAGATAAATTCAATGATTATGCACAGGAAATTGTCGAAAAGCTCAAATCGGCTGAAATTAGGGCTAAATTAGATAATTCTAATGAATCTCTGGGCAAAAAAATAAGAAATGCCGAAATCGAAAAAGTGCCTTATATGTTTATTATTGGAGAGAAAGAGAAAAAAGCCGGCACGATTTCAGTCAGACACCATTCAGAAGGGGATTTAGGTACGAAAAAATTGGAAGAGATATTGAAGACGCTGGTCAGTGAGATAACGGAGAAGAAAATAATTAAGTAACCTCGCTCTTATTTAGTTTTAAATATATGCGTCCACACTGGTCAATGGAGGTAAGTTTTGTTTATAAATTTTCCCCCAAAAACGTATAATTTAACAGGTTGACTTCTGTTCTGGTATATGATATAATGGTATTGTCTAGAAAATCGTTCTAGAAACCCCGCACAGCTCCTTCCTGCAAAACCTATTACATAGTGTTATTGCAGGAGCGTCGTATGCGGGGCGGGCAAAAAATCGAGTTCTAGAAACAAAAAAGTTACCCAAATAAAAGGGTACACAAACAAAAAAACATTATGTCAAAGAGGGGCAAAATTATTCTGGTAAGTGTTATTTTATCTTTTGTACTCCTAATTGGAGCGGCTTTAATTTGGCTTTATCCTCTAGGTGGACTTCAGCTTTTGGCTGATTATGTTGGTCCTCGCGCTCCATATGATTTAACCCAGGGTGATGCCTTAAATGGTCCGGAGATTGGAGCCTATCTTAATAGCGTCAATCCAAATATCCCTGTTTCAGCAGGGGATAAAATGTCAAAATACTGCACCATACTTAATGTTAATCCGGCCTTTGCGTTGGCCATTGCTGAAGCTGACTCTTCAACTGGTAGAGCGGGTGTAGGTATGCATCATAAAAATCCAGGCAACACCAAAATTTCATATGGCCGATTAGACGAATTGGGAATTGGTCATGCCTCTTATCGTGCGGGCGACAACTTTGCCGCTTTTGATGATTGGGGAGATGGTTTCGCCGCTATTTGTGTTACCCTTTCAAATTATAGCTATTATAATCTTAGCGGCAATGTAAATGGCATTCTCCGCACCTATGCAGGAAATCCTAACCCCAATTATTATGCCGGAGTTAACCGATTAATGGATAGACTTCTAGCCAATATCACCGTTTCAGGTGTCGTTTTTGAAGATGGGACATCAAAAACAGTTAAAGTAACTGATGCTACCGTTAACCTTAAGGCAGCTGACGGCTCACTTTTGCAAGTCTTAAAAAGCGACGCTCAAGGAGGCTTTAATTTTGGTACCCTGACCAGAAACACCTATACCGTTGAAGCATCAAAAGAAGGATATGTTAATTTTATCTATGTTTTAAATCGTCCACATCAGAATAATTCTTTGGAGATGACCCTTGTTTCTAAAACAGAGATTCTTGATCCAGAAAAACATCCGCTCATAGCTGGGCATGGTTTTATTAAAGGACAAGTCCATCGAATTATCATAGATCCACTTGAGGACAAAAAAATCGTTCTTAAGGCGACTAATCTAGACACCAAACAGTTTTATTCAACTACCGCGGACAAAGATGGTAATTATATCTTCTATAATATTCCCAAAGGAAATTATCGGGTTGAAATTCAGCAAGAATCTACACCTATGACTGGATTCTTCTATAGCAAAGACATCTCGCTTGTAACTGAAGGTATTCTTGAAGCTAACTTCTATATCTAAAATGATAGTGATACAAAAAGCCCCTTTACGGGGCTTTTTTTGTGTTCTATTATGAACAGTATGAAAACCTATTATCTTTTAACCCTAGGTTGCCAGATGAATCATTCCGATTCAGAAAGGATAGGGGCCCTTTTAAGCTCTCTTGGCCTTAAAAGTGCCCCAGAGGGAAAGGCAGATTTAATTATAGTTAATTCCTGCTCGGTGCGCCAAAAACCGATTGACCGAATTTGGGGTAAACTAAAGGTTTGGAAAATGATTAATCTAAAAGCGAAGAGAATTCTGACGGGCTGTGTTTTGGAGAATGATTTAATGAAATTAAATAAAGAATTTGATTTTTGTTTTAAAATTGAAGACCTAGAAAGCTTTGAGTTGTGGCTTGAAAACTACTTTAGTCCAAATAATGTTGCCAAAAAAATGAAATATGATAATTATTTAGAAATAAAACCAAAACGTTTACAAAAAAAAATAGCTTATGTTCCAATAATGAGTGGCTGTAATAATTTTTGCTCCTACTGCGCTGTTCCTTATACCAGAGGGAAGGAATGGTCACGTAATCCTGAGGCGGTTATTAGGGAAGTTGAATGTTTAGTTAATAAAGGATATAAAAGGATACTTCTTCTTGGTCAGAATGTTAACAGTTATAAAATTTTAGATGATGAACCCGACCTCGCAGCAAGCTGCGAGGTATCAGGGCGGGTTCGTTGGCAAAGTCGCAGCTCCGCTGCATCTATTGGCCTTCATCCTCGAGGCTTGCCTCGAGGTATTCAGGCGAAATCCAATAAAAAGGGCGATGGTTTTGTAAAGCTAATGAAAAAACTGATTGAGATACCAGGCCGATTTAGAATTTATTTTATGTCACCTCATCCCAAGGATTTTTCCGACGAGTTGATTGAATTAATAGCCAAGAAGCCTAAAATTTCAAAGGAAATACATCTTCCGATGCAGTCCGGTGACGACAAAATATTAAAAAAAATGAATCGAGGCTATACCGCAAGTGACTATTTGGAGTTAATTGAAAAAATGAGGAAAAAAATAAAAGGACTTCGCATTTCGACGGACATTATTGTCGGCTTCCCGGGCGAAACGGAGCAAAATTTCCGAAACACAGTTAAACTCGTCAAATCAAGCAATATTTCCAAGGCATATATTTCGATCTACTCGCCGCGAACTGGCACACTTGCTCAAAAAAAATATGCCGATTCTATACCGCTAAAAATTAAGAAAAAAAGATGGCTTGCCCTCGAAAATTTAATAAATAAAAAGACTAAACGGAAACGTTAAGTCTTTTTTAATATATTAAATTACTTTTTTTCAGGCTGTTGACCCTCTGGTGCAGCTTGCTCAGGGGTTTGCGCTTGAGGTTGTGCACCCGTCGGTGCTTCTTCAGCTGGAGCAGGGGTGCCCTCTTCAGCCGGAGTGGCTTCCTCGCCTTCAGGAGCCTCTTCGCCTTCTTTCTTTTCCTTTTCTACCTCAACCGCTTCAACATCTTCTTCTACTTCTTCTTCTAGGGCCTCTAATTCCTCTTCTGAGCGGGGTGGAGTTACATTAGCGACAATATCTTCTTTCTCATCTAAAACCTCAATTGTTGAAGGGATATCGAGGTCAGAGATTTTGATCGTATCATCAAATGCTTTTAGAGGTGAAATATCAACTTTGATTTCGTCAATCAAATCATCCGGAAGAACCTCAACCTCAACTGAATCTTTATGAGTGATAAGGTTGCCTTCTTTATCCTCAACCGCTTTTGATTTACCAGTGAAGTGAAGGGGGATTTGGGTACGCAATTTTCTATCTTTTCTAACGCGATAAAGGTCAGCATGAATAATCTCATCAGATATCGGATCGGTTTGAATCTCCTGAATCAGAACCTTAACTGGTTTTTGTTTATCTATTTCAAGGTCAACCAGGTTTGACGAACCAGCTTTTTGATAAACATGATGAAAAGTATTTTTGGCTACATCGAGATTTTCTGGTTTAAAACCATGACCATAAAGAACGAGAGGGATCTGATTTTTCGCACGCAAAGTTTTTGTCTTTTTTCCCGTAATTTCTCGTTTGTTTACTTTTAGTGAAACTTTAACCATAGCAGTTATTAATTTTATGGCATAATTGTTTGTCTGTCAATAAGCTATAGGGAAAAAACAAAAAGAGGCCCGAAGGCCTCTTTTTTATATCACTTTTTAATTATTTGCCAAACATTGTTTCAAAATCACCGTTAAATTTTTCGAAGAAATTGTGGGCATCAATCACATCATTTGTTGAAATTTCCTTTAATTTTTTCTCCTTTTTGTCTTTAGGTTTTGATAATTTCTTAACCCTATCTTGTGATTGAAGTCCATCTATTTCTTTTGAATCAGCCAAGAGTTCCCTTTCTGGTGTAACCATAACGGTAGCGAAAACAAGAGTAGGGCACTGCAGACAGTTAAGCTGCAAAAAGTAGGTTTTGTCGACATAACCCCTAAATTGAACCTGTTCGGGCTTATTAAATTTGGCTCCGCAACCAGGGCAAGTAATCTTCTCCTGAAGAGTTCTAATCAGTTTCTTTAAAATTCTAACATTCATGCCTCTCCTTTTGGCCTATATCTTATGGATATTAGGCCTTTTGTTTTGGTTATTTTGTTTCGAGCATGCAGTATTACTCTATTATACTTCGTAGAATAGACTAACTCTATCTATTATAGCAAACTTTAAGGGCCAAGTCAATCTTGACTGTTATATTATTCTATGGTAAGTTACGATTACTCTATGCGTCCACTTTGCACCAAATGGAGGGATAGACCTTTGGCCCACGGGACCATCGAGGAGTACGATGCCGATAGCGGCCGTGGTCGTATAAAGCCCACAGTTGAGGCGGATCAAGTCAGTTTCCGTCTTAGCGTGGTGCATCCGAAGAACCTTAGGAGCTCCCTAGTTCCAGGAAGGAGGGTCCAGTTCGCGCGTCGGCAATCGAGGCCAGAGGAGGCTGCCTGGGTGATGCTTCGTCAGAGGAAAGCTAACCGAATGCAAGCAAGCACAGCCCCCACGGGTCGCGTCAAGGGCGTGATCGAAGTGATTGACGACGAACGGGAAGTTGGCTGCTTCTTTCTGGCTGACAGCCGATGTGTGGAGGTCTCGAGCCTCGATGTCCAGCAGCGGGGAGCCCGCCGTTCTGGGATGCTCTGCATCGGCACAGAAGTGAGCTGTAAGGTGATCCACAAAGACCAGCGGCTAGTAGCTGAAGACGTATGGTACGTCGCTTCCCCAGCGCGACGAGAAGCGTAATCGTCGCTAGCCATTGACCTCGGGTCAAACCATTGTGAATTGTAGAGCGGTGGCGGTTTGACCCTATTTTATTTCTTAAGCTCTTTGATTTGGTCTCGCAAAATTGCTGCTTTTTCAAATTCAAGATTTCTGGCGGAGAGCTCCATTCGTTCTTCGAACTCTTCAATTAGGCGTTTTTTCTCATCAGCTGGAATTGATTTTAAGATTCTTTTCTTTTCTAAGGCCTCAAAAGTTTCAACATGAGAGCCGGTAAATTGGAAACGCTGGTCTTTAATTTTTTTAATAATCGATTTGGGGGTGATATTGTGACGAAGATTGTAATTAAGCTGGATTTTTCGGCGGCGGTTGGTCTCAGAAATAGCCCGTTTCATTGAACCGGTGATGTTGTCAGCATAAAGAATAGCTTTGCCATCAACATTTCGTGCTGCCCTACCCATGGTTTGAATTAATGCCCATTCCGAGCGCAAGAAGCCTTCTTTGTCCGCGTCTAAAATAGCGACGAGTGAAACTTCGGGCAAATCCAAACCCTCTCGTAAAAGATTTATTCCCACCAAGACATCATATTTGCCTTCTCTTAGGTCTTTTAGGATATCAAGCCGTTCTAAAGTTTTAATATCAGAGTGGAGATAGGCAACTTTAACACCCTTATTTTTGAGAAATTCGGTTATTTCTTCAGCCAAACGCTTAGTCAGCGTGGTAACGAGCACTCTTTGTCCGTTTTTGATTGTTTTTTCAATCTCTGGGATTAGATTGTTGATTTGATTTTCCGCTGGTCTTACTTCAATTTTCGGGTCAACAAGACCGGTGGGACGAACAATTAATTCGACAATTTTACCTCGGCTTTTCTTTATCTCGTACTCTGCGGGAGTGGCGGAGACATAAATAGTTGAGGGCATTTGCCTCTCAAATTCATCAAAGCGAAGCGGCCGGTTATCGCGGGCGGTCGGAAGCCGGAAGCCAAACTCAACCAAAGTATCTTTACGCGAACGGTCGCCATTATACATTCCGCCGATTTGAGGAACAGTCATATGGGATTCATCAATAATCAATAGATAATCTTCAGGAAAGTAGGAGAGCAAGGTTGATGGCGGCTCACCCGGTCTGCGGTCATCAAAATAGAGCGAATAATTTTCAATGCCATTGCAGTAGCCGGTCTCTTCGATCATTTCAAGATCATATTTGGTCCGTTGTTTTAGCCGTTGCGCTTCCAAAAGTTTATTTTGCTTTTTGAATTTTTTGAGTTGAATTTCTAGGTCTTTTTTAATTTCCTTTTTTATCTTTTGCCAGTCATTAGGTGAAGTAACAAAATGAGTTGCAGGGTATAGCTCAAGTTCCGGAATTTCTCCTTTTATCACGCCGGTTATAGGATCAATTTCGACAATTTTTTCAATCACATCACCAAAAAGAACAATCCTAAGAGCAGAATAGCCGTAAGAAGGGAAGATATCTAGGTTTTCGCCTCTAACTCTGAATCGTCCTCGGGCTAAATCAAAATCGTTGCGCACATAGCGGATTTCAACCAGTCTCTCGAGGATTTCTTTTTGGCTGACATGTTGTTTTTTCTCTAAATGGAGATGGCTTTTTTCGTATTGGGTTGGGTCACCCAGGCCATAAATGCAGGAGACTGAAGCAACAATAATCGTATCTGGCCGAGTTAAAAGTGAGTAGGTGGCAGCATTTCTTAGGCGGTCAATTTCTTCATTGATTGAAGCGTCTTTTTCAATGTAAGTATCAGTTGTCGGCAGATAGGCTTCTGGCTGGTAGTAATCATAATAAGAAACAAAATAGTTGACTGCATTAGCGGGAAAAAATTCTCTCATTTCGGAAGCGAGTTGGGCCGCTAGGGTTTTATTGTGCGAAATAATGAGGGTAGGTTTTTGCACATTTTTGATGATATTGGCCGCAACATATGTTTTACCCGAACCAGTCACACCCAAAAGAACCTGATTTTTATCGCCATTTTTCAGGTTTTGCGTTAATTCATTGATCGCCTTGGGCTGATCTCCGGTCGGTTTGTAGGGTGAATGAAGCTTAAATTTCATAATAAATCTAAATTTAATCGTTTCATGAATCCGACCCCGAAGCAAGCTTCGGGGTATCAGGGCGGGTTCGTTGGCAAAGTTGCAGCTTCCGTCAGACCTGTCTCGGCCATGGTCTTGGACGGACCTCGGCTCGGGGTCTGCCGAGACGGGCCGCTGCATTTACTTACCTTCATCCTCGAAAGCTTCGAGGTATTCAGACTAATATCCAATAAAATTCAAAGACGGTCAAGTACAGATAGAATTATTACTACTGGCGTAAAACCGCCAGCTGAAGCTGGCGGATAAAAGCCAGCCCATAGCGAACGAAGTGAGCGGAGGAATATCGAACTCGCCGAGGCGTCAGGCTTAAGGATTCTCCCCGACTCCTGTCGGGGGTAGTTCATTTTAAGAGGTCAGGTCGTCTTGTTTTTGTTCGTTTTTGTGCTTCTTTCCCCCGCCACTCGGCGATTTTCTT
>JAPLVI010000001.1 GCA_026397195.1 Candidatus Berkelbacteria bacterium
ACTAATTGGACGATACCAGTTTTATCGCGTAAATCAATAAAAATAATTTTCCCGTGGTCTCGACGGGAATCCACCCAACCATAGAGAGAAACTTCCTGGTTCAAATATTGAGGCGTGTCTTTAATCCATAAACGAGACATAGTAACATTAATTTTTAATTTTAAATTTTTAATTTTTAAACCTTAAAGTATTGTACCTTAAAATAGTAATCAAAGCAATCTTTTTGCCGAAGCATTATTCCTGCTCTATTTTCATTTTTAAAGCATTGCTCTCTAAAATGAATTTAATAGTGCCGTTAATATCAGTACGAAAAACTTGAGCACCAATATCTTTGAGTCTTTTTAAAACATCCGGGTGAGGCTGATTATAGCTATTCTCCCCTACCTCAATAATGGCTATCTGGGGCTTAAAGGTTTTGAGAAATAAATCAGAAGAGGAATAATTAGAACCATGGTGAGCTACTTTTAATATTTTGTATTGATTTTGTAAAGAAGTGAGAAAAGAAGAAAGCTTTTTTTCTTGAGTGCTACTGATATCACCAGTAAAAAGAAATTGATTTTTATCTAAAGATAAATCGAGAACCAAACAAGAATTATTGGGATTATTAGAAAAAATCAAATTTTCTGGAGGATAAATAACAAGGAGTCTGTCTTGTTTTTGCCTGCCTGCGCAGGCAGGCCAGCTAATTCTTACTCCCTCAAATCCTTTGATAATCAGAATATGGCGTTTCTTTAATTCCTCTAATAATTTTTGGAAAGAAGAGCTGGGATAGGTAAAATTGTTGAGCATCACTGCTCTAATTTTGTATTTATCTAAAACTTCAAATAAACCATTGAAATGATCTTTATTGGGATGAGAAAGAATAAATAAATCAAGAGTTCTATCATAAAAGGGCAAAATTTTTCCTAATTCGAAAAGAATTTTATTATTAGGACCGGCGTCAATTAAAATATTACCAGCTGCATTTTTAATTAATTCTGCGTCACCTTGACCAACATTTAAAAAAACAACTTTTTCCTTTGCCATTTTAAAATCAATAATAATCCACCAAGTAAAAACATTGGCTAGAAAAAGAAAGAGAAGAAAAAATAAATATCTTTTTGGCATTTTAATTTCTTTCATTAAGGATAATCCTTTTACGACGTTCGTAATAAACATAATAACCTAAAAGAAAATAATAGATTATTAACCAAATTATTTGATAATGAGAAAAAAAGATTTCTGCCACTGGCCATTGGGCAAAAAGAGCAATAATCTTTAGCATATAAGAAAGTAGCAGGTTTAAACAAAAACCGATAAGAAAAGCTAAGGGAAAAAAGAAAAAACTCAGAAAAGCCACCAAAAAACCAAGAATCATTATTATTGGCACTAAAGGAACAATTAAAAGGTTAGTTAGAGGGGTAACTAAAGAAAAAACCTGAGTTTTATAAATAATCCAAGGCGCCACAAAAATCAAAGCCGAGAAACTTAAAAGCAGGATTTCTTTAAGAAAGGCTAATTGCCCCTTGAAAATATCTTTTTGCCAGAAAGGCCTTTTTTCAAACACGGGATATAAGAAAATAATTCCTAAAGTGGCTAAAACTGATAATTGAAAGCCGAAATCATCAATAATAATCCTGGGGTTGAGGAAAACCATTAAAAGCACAGCGAAAATCAAAGCAAAAGAAGAATTATATAAACGATGGGTTAATCTCGCCATTAAAAGCAAGATAGCCATGATCGCTGCTCTAACTACTGAAGCAGAAAAATCAGCCATTACCGCAAATCCCAAAATAAAAAATACACTGAAAAGAAAGTTTAAAAATCCAGTTAAAAGAAGTGCGTTGAGACAACTAGAAACAATTTGGGTGACAATGGTTAAATGAA
>JAPLVI010000176.1 GCA_026397195.1 Candidatus Berkelbacteria bacterium
AAATTTTTTTTCTTTCCCCGTACGTAGTTTCGGCAATACTTCTACCACTTCTGGAATCACATCCCCGGCTTTCTGGATGACCACGGTATCGCCGATTTTCAAGCCAAGCCGCTGAATCTGGTCAATATTATGAAGCGTTGCCTTGGAAACGGTTGAGCCCGCAACTAAAGTGGGTTTAAAAATTGCCACGGGAGTCAATACTCCGGTTCGGCCAACATTAAAAATTACGTTTTTGACTACGGTTGTGGCCTTTTCCGCCGGATATTTGTATGCCACCATATAGCGCGGCGCTTTGCCGACAATACCAACCCGTTCATAGAACCCTTGATTATTTAGTGATACCACCACTCCGTCGGTACCGTAATCCAACCCATCCCTAACTTTTTCAACCTCTCTAATAAATTGTTCTACCTCTGTTAAATTTTTACAAACTCGTTCACGCTTATCAACATTAAAACGGTATAATCTTAAATTGTCATGCTCACTTGAATGGGTTAGGGCCGGGGGGGACTGCTCTTTTCCATCTATCACGAGTCTAACAATGTCATAAGCAAAAAAACTTAACTTTCTGCTCCTTGCAAGCTGTGGATCTAACTGCCGTAAAGATCCTGCGGCTGCATTTCTCGTATTAGCAAATAAAGACTTGCCTAACTTACGCTGAATTTCGTTTAGTTCGGCAAGAACCTTTTTACTCATCACAACCTCACCCCGCACTTCTAAATAATCTATTATGTTACTCCGAAATGGTTTATTATCCATCGTTAAATACAACTGAGGCGGTATAGATCCAATCATCATTAAATTTTGAGTAATGTCTTCACCCACAAGCCCATCGCCTCTCGTGGCTCCCCTGACAAAGCTACCGTTTTCATATATTAAAGATACTGCCAAGCCATCCAGCTTAAGTTCACAAAAATACTCAATCGGAAATTCGCCCCTGTCATATTCGTGAATAAATTTTTTGACCCGCTTTTCCCACGCTTCTAGCTCCTCAAAGGAAAATACATCATTCAACGAAAGCATGGGGACTTTGTGGGGAACTTTCTCAAACTTATCCAAAGGCTTGCCGGCCACGCGGTTGGTCGGTGAAGAAGGATCGGCAAATTCCGGATACTGTTCTTCCAAAGCCTTAAGCTCGCGGGTTAGGGAATCATAAACCTCATCACTTACTTTTGGATCATTTAAGACATGGTACCGATAACGCAAATCCTCTATTTGATCGCGGAGCCTTTCAATTCGTTTTTTGACTTCTATTTTTAGCATATTTTAGCCTAATTTTAATATTATTATACTATTTTTACCAAAGATTTGCTAACACCTCAAAATCATTAAAAGAATACCCATAAAAATGTTTGGTTTTTCAAGGCTTTGTGCAAATAGTTCGCAATTTTAAAAATTTGGCTTTTTTATCCACAATAGCCCTTGTATAAAATTTATGGTAGAATAACATTAAGCAAAAAACTGTTCTTGTTGAAATCTAAATGCAATAAAGAAATAATGCTTAACCCAAGAAAAAAAATCGAGCTTTCTCCCAGACTTAAACTCGGCATAGGAAGAGGGTATTCGCAGAATCAAATCTTAAAAGTGATCGCTTTTATTTGTCTTATTTTGGCTATTGGACTCTCCTTAAATGCCGTCAGAATTGTTATTCAGGGTGAAAAAAATAAAGCCAACCAAAGTTTTAATGTTAATGCTCCTCAGGTCTTAGGAGCTACTGACACTAAATCAGGAGCGGAACAAAGCATATTTATTGAATACAAAGTCCAAAAAGGCGACACTTTGTTTAATTTAAGCCAAAAGTTCAATATTAATTGGACAACCATTGCGACTTTAAATAATTTAAAGAGTCCTTTTTCTATCAGACCTGGACAAATATTGAAGATCCCGAAATAGAAATTATCAAATTTTGTTTAAACATAAAACGAATCCAACTAATGGACTCGTCTTTATTTATTATCTATTAATCTAAGCTAATTTTTGGGA
>JAPLVI010000013.1 GCA_026397195.1 Candidatus Berkelbacteria bacterium
GTCATCGGTGAGGCCGAGCCGGTGTGGGGAGAGATTCTGGCAGACTTGGCGCAAGGCTCGCTCCAGGCGAGGTACCAAAGTGCCGAGTACTGGGATATGAAAGGACTGCCCCTGCCTCGCCGCGACCTGCTGTCCCGAGAGCACTACTTGACAGTCAATGTCGTCCAGACAGCACGCGGCTGCCCGAACGGTTGTACCTTCTGCTCGGTCACCACTGTTGCCGGCAAGCACTACCGCTTCCGCCCCGTGTGTGAAGTAGTCGAAGAAGTGCGATCACTTGAGGGCTGGGTCGGTTTCGTTGATGACAACATCACCGGCAATCCGGCACGCGCCAGAGAGCTGTTCGAAGCGCTGATTCCCCTCAAGATCCGCTGGGTCGGCCAGGCAGACCTGAATATGGCCAAGGACCCGGAACTGCTCAAGCTCGCCGTTCGTAGTGGTTGCCATGCACTGTTCGTGGGACTCGAGTCGCTCTCGCAGGAAAACCTGCGCACGACTCATAAAGTCCCGAACGTGGGGACGGATATGGCTGCGGCCATAGCAACCATCCATCGCGCCGGTATCGAGGTCATCGGTTCCTTCGTACTGGGACTGGACGGAGACGACAAGAGCGTTTTTGCCAAGACCGTGAAGTTTGCTCGGCGGCAGAAACTGTGTGCGGCCCAGTTCGCAGTGCTGACGCCCTTCCCTGGGACAGTGATACACCAGCAACTCGAGTCAGAAGGACGCATTCGGGACCACGACTGGTCCCACTACACCATGAGCGATGTCGTCTTCCAGCCAAAGAACATGACCCCCGAAGAACTCCACCAAGGGAGACAGTGGACCTACCGGACCTTCTACTCCCTCCCCTCCATCCTCGCGCGAAGCCTGACTCTGCGCGGTAACATACCGTTGAAACTGCTTGTGAACCGTAGTTACCGCGCTATCGGCTACAACAAAGGACTAGCTATGGGGCTTCCGAGCTCCTGACCCCTACGGGGTCAATCTTTGGCAGACTGCCCTATTGCCTTGGACCGACCCTTTTTTAAATGCAAAAAACATTCCATTGAAATGGGAATTGTTAGATTATTTATTAGGTTAGGGTTGGGGGGCAGGGAACTGTCTCCTTGCTGGATATTCATTTTTTTAATCAGGGGGCAGGCGGTTTTTCCGACGCCGGACCTTCTTTGTAGAACATCAGCCATTTTGCGCCAACCTTGATTGGGCTTGGATCGCAGATTATTATGCTGGACTCGGACATTTTTAGCGAGATAATTTCATTTTGAAAAGTCAACCCATCCTTGGTCTCCGCCGAAGAAATTCCGTTCTTGCAGTAAAACTGGCGGTAGAGGCCGGAAGAAACCTCAATAGTTTTGGAGATTGATCCTTCTTCGCGGATATCTTTTTTATACTGAAATTTTAAGTCAGAGCCAGCGGTAGTCAAAAACAATTTTTGACCCTTGGAAATGTAAGCCAGCCAGTCTTCGCCAATTTTAATCACATCAGGGTCGGTTATCTCTTCGCCTTCATATAACGGTCCCGTATCTTCAACAAAATTTACCCCATCAGAGGAAACGGCGGAGTAAATTTTGTTAATTGGCTTGAAATCCGCCTGAACATTATCTTTCTCTTCTTTAGTAGAGGGTAAATTTTCCGGATTAACAATATAAAATAATCTGATTCTGCCGTCAGGCATCAGCACTGCTTGAGGGTCAATGCCGTCTTTTGACTTTCTATCGGTTTCTAATTGTGCCGAGGCCGTCTGCCAAGTTTCACCATTATCTTTGGAACGGGCAACCATTATTTGCGAATTAGACCTTTGCGCGCCATCAACCGCATAAATTAAAATTGTCCCATCAGCTAATTTTACCGCATCCGGCACCGACGCTTTTTCCAAGATAGTTTTTCCGCTATCGCTAAAATGCACGCCATCGTCCGAGGTGGCGAGTTTAACCTTGTGATAAAAAGGACCACTAGGATCGGCAAAAGGATCTGCGCTGGCGGCTTCTTTGTCAAAACCCTGTTCAAAAGGGTCTGGAGTTTGCGAAGCGGTTTGGCTGGCGGGTTGATTGGTTTTTTCTTTTTTCAAAATTATCCACGCTGCCAATCCCGCACCGACTAAAACAATTACAAAAATAATAATAATTACTTTTTTCATTTTCCCTCCAATAACTATTATATCGTATATTATATCAAAATTCTTTTTAGCCGGCTAATTTTTAGTCAGAAGGCGATACGTCTTATTCTTGCACCGCATTAAGCCTGCCCTGAGTGCTTCGAGGATACTCAGCATAAATATGGCCGAAGGGTTTTCCGACAATTTTTGCTGTTTACCCCCCACCAAAATCTTTGGTTGTGGGGGTTTAGCGAATTTTCTCCTTACTCTAGTGATCTGGCTCTTCTTCTCTCCTCTGCATCCCGCACTTCTCTCTCGTCCATGCCAAAATGGTGGGCAATCTCATGCCAGACCGTATTTTTGACCATCTCTTTAATATCTTCTTCGTCTCGACCGACTAATTCGATTGATTCTTGAAAAATGGTTATTTTATCCGGCAGGACACCGCTGTAACCCAAACCTCGACGCGTTTGAGGCACACCTTCATAAAGACCAAATAAAATCAATCCTTGCCGTAAATGTAATTTTTCTTCTTGAGCTTTGGTAGGCCGTTTCTCAATGACAATAGCAACATTATCTAATTGCTTTAAGAATTTTTCCGGAATTGCCGAAATTCCTTCTGAAACAATTTGTTTAAATTTACTTCGCATAAGATACATTCAACTTTTAAAATTTCCCTCAATTAAATTTTCAACTATATTATATACCAATAAAGGCGGTCGCCCGCCTCCTTAATAAAAAGACCCGCAGGCAGATACGGCTTGCCTGCGGGCAAGGCTGCTGTTGTTGGGACTTCAGTAGGGGCTTTCGTGCAGGATGCAGTTCTACGACAGATGGCAGGTACTGCAGTCGACCGGATGGCGACCGCACTCGATTTCAGCTTCTTGCCTCGTCGTATGGGGGAAATCCACTTGAGGTTGTTGGCGGCGCGCCACAGTGACGACTTCGTAGTCATCCCTGGTGGCCTTCTCGGGTCTCTCGAACCTGGAACGCGCCTTTCCCCAGCGGTGCAAGACGGCATAGTCGTAGGGAACTTCGAGGCGCGAGAGCGCCTCTCCTACCGTCTCGCCGTCTTCATCGATATCATCACGGTCCTCGTCAGGGTCAAGGTTGCGGGCTCGGTAGATCACCATCCTTCCCAGGCGGATGAGAACTCTCTGGAGCGCTCTGTCAGCTCCAACAACGAAAAGCTCCCAATCTTCATGTCCATGGTGCATGGTGTGGTCTTCGAGCGTCCTGGGTCTGATGGCGGTAAACCGTTGCCACTCGAGGGAGAAGACCTGCACCTGCGCTCGGGGATTCTTAAGCTCAATCCCCACCAAGAAAGGGAATCCTCCCGTCGCTTCGCTGGGTATCGTCTGCGGACACATGGGTGCACCTCTTTCGCGCGTTATCTAATTAAAGAGTATAAAATTTAGGGATAAAAGTCAATTTTTTATCCAAAAAAGGCGCGGGGGCGCGTCTTTTTTGTATTTGAGATCACCCACAAATCACTTTAATTCCACTGAAGCATAGATATAATCGCTTCCCTCCTCTGCCAATTTTGCTTTGTCTTCAGCCCTAACTGCTTCGGCGAAAAGTATTTCATAGTGTGGGTCGCCTTCTTTGAGATTAAAAGTCGTGACATAATTAGTCAGCGTGCCATTTTTTGTCATGACTAAATAAAATTTGTTTATTGCCTCGCTCTTGGAATTATAATCATATCTTAGTGATGCGTCGCCTTTGACATATTCATCGGAATAATTTTTGCCCGGAGCTGAACTTGCTTTGGTTGTGGTTGGCTGGCCCAGGGTACTTCTGATATCAGTTACCGATTTGCCGAGAAGCGAGGTCGCATCAAAGGTATATTGTATCGTTGGCGTCGGCGTTGGCGATAGGGATCCTGAAACATTTTTATTTACCTCTTTAACAAATTTACTGCATCCTGTGGCAACTAAAATGATGGCAACGATAATAATTACCAGACAGCCGATTCCAAACCCAATCGCCACTTTGGCACCGGTTGACATCCCCTGTTTCTGCGGCGCCGGTGCTGGTTGGGCCGGAGGTGGAGTTTGAGCTGGTTGAGCTGGTTTAGTTGGTTGTTTTTTTGGCATAATTCCCCTTTCTTTAATAATTGTTCAATCACATTATACCAAAAAAGACGGTTGCCCGCCTATTTTTTAAATTTAAATATAAGTATGTCTTTAAATCTCTAATTTTACACCGACTTTATTCGCCACTAACTTAATCCATTCTTCGTGGCGTTTGATTTGGACATTAATAGCGGAATACTCATGAGTAAGATTTTCGACGCTTTTTGCTAGCTTATCAACCGCAATGACAAGACTATTTACCGTATTTTTTAGATCTCTTACTTCATCTTTTAGCTTATTAACATCTTCTCTCGTGGCAATTACTTCAATTATTAACTTATCAATCTTTTTATCTTGCTCGTTAGATCTTTTGTCAACTTTACCAAACTGATTATTCATCATCCGCGCTAGCTTGTCTAAAGTCATTTTTTGTTTAGGCATGCAAGTTTAATTAATTTTCAAAGCAATTGCTTTTATATTGTAAATCATACATCATCTAAGTCAAATTTATTTAATTTTAATTGGCTGACAATCGCCCCACTACGCTAAAGCTTCGAGGGGTAAACAAGATTGCCTGCCCCGCTACCTGACGCTCCCGTGATAACACTATGCCCGCCTGCCAAAGCTATGCTTCAGGCATTGCGGGCAGGTAATAGGTTTCACAGGAAGGAATGGTGTGGGGTCGCCCTTTTTGGTTAAGGGGTTTTAGGGGATTTGTTGAGTTTGTTGTCGGTTGAGGTGTTTTTATCGGGATAACAACATAATACATTATCTAAATATTCAATGCCGCAAAAATAATCGCAAATTGATATGTTTTTGACGGCGCATTTGTGAATATTTGTCTTTTCGGCTGCATTCCAGGGACACTTGCTTTGTTTCCATGAAGTTTTCTTTTCTGATGTAAGATCAATATCCATATTCGCCCCATCTAATTTCTTAATTTTCATAATTGGGTTTCAATTTTTCCGCGCTTCAATTTTTATACTTTCCAAGGACGCCCCCTGATATTGCCTTTTGCTGATATCTTTATCTTCTGACAAAATCTTTACCTTAAATCCGGCATCAGTGATTATCTTAAGATAATCATTTTTAAGCAAAGCTCCGGCCACACAGCCGGCAATTAATTTTTCATTATCTCTTTGCGCCTTCGAGAGTTCTTTCAAAAGGACAATATCTGAAAGATAAACCCGCCCGCCGGTTTTGAGCACCCGATATACCTCGCTAAAAACCTTCGGCTTGTCCGGCGCAAGATTTATAACGCAATTACTAATAACAACATCGATCGAATTATCATCAACCGGCAATTTTTCAATGTCGCCGTGCCGGAACTCAACATTTTTATAATTGTATTTTTTAGCATTTACTTTGGCTACATCAACCATCTCTTGAGTAATATCTATACCAATTACTTTGCCCGCTTTGCCTGTTTTTTGGGCGGCGAGAAAACAATCAAACCCCGCACCGGAACCCAAATCCAAAACGACCTCGCCTTCTTTGATCTCCCCCATTCCGGTCGGGTTGCCACAACCAAGACCAAGGTTGGCATCAGCAACAGATTTTATTTCTTTATCAGAATAGCCAATGCTTTTTGATATTTGCTCGTTATCAACACCGGAATCACAACTACAACTACTGCAACAGCTATCTCCACCGGCAACTTTGCTGTAATGTTTCTTAATGACTTGTTTGATCTTCTCTTTTTTCATAATTTTCAAGTTTTAATTCTATAATCATTGGCTGACAATCGCCCCACTACGCTAAAGCTTCGAGGGGTAAACAAGATTGCCTGCCCCGCTACCTGACGCTCCCGTGATAACACTATGTAATAGGTTTCACAGGAAGGAATGGTGTGGGGTCGCCCTATTTGTTAGAAGTTTTTTAAAATCTGTACTATCTTTTCGCCATAAGGTGAAAGAGAATGAACTACTTGCCTACCTTTATAATTTTTATTAATCAATCCAGCTTTATACAAACGCCAAGTATGTTCTGAAATAGTTTTACGATTAGCATCTAATCGGTCGGCTATTTGAAATAATGAGATCTTCGGAGATTTATTTATCAAGAACAAAATGTCTATCCGCCAATGATTAGCCAC
>JAPLVI010000018.1 GCA_026397195.1 Candidatus Berkelbacteria bacterium
ATTCCGACAATGGGTCTGTGAATCTGGTAGTGTGTCCTGATGCTTCCCAGACAGCTGCTTTCATGATCACACCTGTGTCTATACCAATAATATCTTCTCTTGTCGTAACAAAACGATTCCAAAAAAGCTCTCTTAGGTTGCGTTTTAACTCAACCCCATAAGAACCAAAATCATATATACCACCAGTACCACCATAAATTTCGGCTGATTGATAAACAAAGGCACGACGTTTGGCCCAGGCAACAATTTTCTGCATTTTTTCTTCGTTTTCTTCTGCCATAAATAAATTCAATTTTTATATACTCGCGGCACACTTTCGGCGATCCTCGCCACTACTTCGTAGGGAATGGTATCCATCTTTTCCGCCACCTCATCCGCTTCTATTTTAGCACGACCTTCTCCTCCAAGTAAAACCACTTCCTCATCTAATTTAACCCCTGGCACAGAACTTACATCAACCATCATCATTCGCATACAAATCCTGCCCACGACCGGACATCTTTTATTTTTAATTACCACTTCACCTTTATTTGATAAATTTCTTCCGTAGCCATCTTTATAACCTACAGAGAGAACAGCTATTTTAGAATTCTTTTTTAAGCGATATGTAAGTCCATATCCGATTCTTTCACCTTTATTGAGGTTTCTCAAACTAACAATTCTTGTCTTAAAACTCATTGCCGGTTTTAGATTTAACCTTTTTTGATAATTTTTTTTCATTATTTTTGAAGGAAAAATGCCGTAAATAATAATTCCCGAACGAACCAAATCAAAATGAGCCTCAGGGAGGGCAATCGTCCCCGATGAATTGCAGAGATGTTTATATTTTATCTTAAATCCCTCTTTTTCAAGCCCATCAATAATATTTATAAATTTTTTAATTTGTTCATTGGTATATTTTTTATTTTCACGACTACCGCTGTCAGCAAAATGTGACCATAAACCTTCAATGGCGATATTTTTGTAATTCTTATTAATTTTAACTATCGAGATTATTGCTTCTGTCGAATCAAAGCCCAAACGATGCATACCCGTATCAATTTTGATGTGGGCTAAAGCTTTTCTTTTTATTTTCTTTGCTACCTCCTCAATTTTTTCAGCGAATGCTAGATCATAAATACCAAAACGGATACTATTTTTAATCACCCAAGGCAAGTCTTCACTTTCCACTCCACCCAAAATTAGGACGTTAGCTTTTAGCTTATAGCTTTTAGTCGAACCACATATTTGTTTAGCTTCTTGAACATTGTCGACACATAAAAATTCCGCACCTGCCTTAAAAGCAGCTTTGGCTACTTCTTCAATACCATGTCCATAAGCGTTCGATTTAATAACCGCCGCCACACCAATATTTGGACCGATATATTTCCTAATCTGCTTGATATTTTTTTTAATTGCCCCTAAATCAACTTCTACCCAAGTAAGCATGGTATTTCAAATGCGAATCAACCGCGAATTATTAGCGAATATTCGCGAATAAATTCGCATCGGATTAGTGTTTGATAAATTATTAATCTACTTGTTTGATAAATTTTCTGCTTTTAAGTTCGGCTTCTAAAATATATTCTACATAATTCTCAATCAAGTTTGCCATCTCCTCTAAAATCTCTCTTTTGGCTCTGATTTTTGAGAGCTTTAGTCCTTTATTTTCGCTTAATATTCTTAAGCCCACTAATGCCCCATCAGAAATGAATTTAAGTCGTGCTTGAAACTCTCTCTCTGAAATTGCACTACATTCCGGACAAACAGTTCCCGCGCCCCCCAGATCAAAGTAATTACCCCCTTGTTTTAGACTCGCCTGACAGCGGATGCATTCGCGGAAATGAGGAGAATAACCCAGTTCTTTTATCGCCCGCAACAAAAAATAGCTTGAAATAATAAGCCGGCGCTCTCTTTTTATTTCATTTTCTATTTCTTTTAAGGCATAAAAGAGGAGCTTAAAAATCTCTTGGTGTTCTTCTCTCTCAGGCAGAATACGATTTAAAAATTCAGAAATTAAATATACCCGTGATGTCGATTCAAGGCTTAAGCGCAATTTTTTGAAAGGATGAATCGTTTCTGCGCCAATAATGGTATCAATTGATCCATGAGAACTTTTATGGATTAAAAGCCAGGAATAATTAAATAATTCCAAATGGCCTTTAAGCTTAGCCAATATTTTTCTCACTCCTCTGGCACTCAAGGTGATAAGACCTAAATCACGGCTGAAGGCAACAATAATCCTATCTGCTTCGCCAACTTCGTATTGTTTGATAATAATGGCTTTGGTTTTGTAACTGCGCATAGATAAAGCTTATCATTTTGTCCATAAAAAATAAAAGACCCAAGAAGGGCTGTCTAATTTAGAAAAAAGTTTTTTAGAAATTTATTAAAAATTAAGAATTACTTTCTTCAGAAAGTCCAAATTCAGCAAGCGCATCTTCGGCCGCTTTGATATTTTTTTCGTCATTTACTCCAATTGCTTCTTTGGGATTTTCAACTTTATAAGTTTCAACCCCTCTTTCCTCACCCGCAGCTATTGCTACTAAATCCGGCAGATAATATTCTTTTTTGGCGTTTTGAGTTCCAATTTTTTGCAAGGCCTCAAAAAGCCAGGTATTATCAACCAAATATAATCCCCCATTAGTTTCCTTGATTTTCTTTTCTTCCTCGGTGGCATCTTTTTCTTCAACTACTTTTATCACTCTTTTATTTTTGTCTCTAATAATTCGACCATAGGCATAATCCGGACCGACTTCAGCTGAAGCTATGACCAAAACCACGCCCGTCAGAGCTTGCAGCTCAATCATTCCTTCTAATGTTTCAGTTGACCAAAAAGGCATATCGCCGTAAGCGATGAAAGTTAAGCCCGAATGAGCGGCAAG
>JAPLVI010000107.1 GCA_026397195.1 Candidatus Berkelbacteria bacterium
AAGCCGAGAATCTCAAGCGAAGGTTCAAAAACAATCAAAGTCGCATTTTCTAAAGCTAAAAAATATGGTCATTCCCGCGTTGGCTCAGAACATCTGCTTTTGGCTATTCTTGCAGATAAAGACCTACTTGCATTTGAGCTTTTGAAAAATGCGCGCGTTGACACAAAAGCAATCAAAGAAAAAATAATCAGCCTTTTCGAAGAATCAGCGCGCATTGAAAAATTAGAAAACCTGATGAACGAAGGTGAAGTTTTCGGTCCAGGACTAACCCAAGAGATAGGAGGAGGCGGTTCTGTCATGGCAAAAACAAAAGCCAAAAAGAAAACTCCCGCTTTGGATTTTTTTTCCATTGATTTAACTGCTAAGGCTCGTAAGGATGAATTGGATCCGCTGATTAATCGTAAAGCGGAGCTCGAACGAACAATTAAAATCCTTAATCGCCGAACCAAAAATAATCCGGTTCTCGTGGGCGAACCCGGGGTAGGGAAAACGGCGATTGTTGAAGGATTAGCGAAAAAAATTATTATTGGCGATGTTCCGCCGGTTCTTAGAGAAAAAAGACTATTATCGCTTGATATGTCACTTCTAGTTGCGGGGACAAAATATCGCGGTGAATTTGAGGAAAGAATTAAAAAAGTGGTTCAAGAGATTAGAGATGCAAAAAATATTATCCTCTTTGTCGATGAAATCCATAATATCGTTGGCGCAGGCTCTGCTGAAGGCTCGATAGATGCCGCCAATATTCTTAAACCACAACTGGCGAAAGGTGATTTGAGACTTATTGGCGCGACAACCCTAGATGATTATCGAAAATTTATTGAAAAAGATGCAGCCCTCGAGCGACGACTACAAATGGTTAAAGTTGAAGAACCAACCAAAGCCGATACGGTTAAAATCCTTGAAGGGATAAAAAGGAATTACGAAAAGCATCACGATGTGACGATTTCTGACGAAGCTATTCAATCAGCGGTTGAACTTTCAAGCCGTTATATTCAGGACAGATTTTTACCAGATAAGGCGATTGATCTCTTAGACGAGGCAGCTTCATCAGTCGGATTGGAACAATTTAATAGTGATGTTGCTAAAAAATTAGGTAAAATCGAATCGCTGATTAAAAAAATAGTAGCCAAAAAAGAGAAGAAAGTTGAGGAGCAGAATTTTGAAGAAGCGGCCTTGCTCCGTGACCAAGAATTAGCCCTTAATAATGAAGAGCGGGAACTCAAACGAAAATTCAATCTGATTAAAAATAAAGAAAAATTAATCACGCGTGAAGATATAGCTAAAGTGGTCTCCGAATGGACTGGCGTTCCGGTGATATCATTGGTTAAAGATGAATTGAAGAAATTTAAAAATCTTGAGGCCCAAATTAAAAAAAGAATTATCGGGCAAGACAAAGCGGTCAAAGCGGCATCAAGTGCCATTCAGCGTTCCCGAGTTGGTGTTTCTTCTGAATCCAGGCCCATTGGTTCCTTCATTTTCTTAGGCCCAACTGGCGTCGGAAAGACTGAGCTTGCCAAAGCTATCGCTGATTCAGTTTATGAAGAAAAAAATGCCCTTATTAAACTTGATATGAGTGAATTTATGGAGAAGCATAATATCTCGAGACTCGTCGGTGCTCCGCCTGGATATGTCGGTTATGAAGAGGGCGGAAAATTAACTGAAGCCGTCCGTCGCAAGCCCTATTCGGTTATCCTTCTTGATGAAATTGAAAAAGCCCATCCTGAAGTGCAAAATATGCTCTTGCAGATTCTTGAAGATGGCTTTTTAACTGATTCAACGGGAAGAAAAGTCAATTTCAAAAATACAATTATTATTCTAACCTCAAATATCGGCACCAAAGCTTTGACTAAAGAAGCGGCGCTGGGTTTTCAATCAAGAGGCGAGGATAAAAAAGCGTCCCTTAACCGTTATGAGTCAATGCGGAAAGATATTATGGCTGATTTATCCGAGCATTTCCGACCGGAATTCTTGAACCGAATTGATAAAACCATCATCTTCAATCCTTTAAGTAAAAAAGATATTAAAGAAA
>JAPLVI010000044.1 GCA_026397195.1 Candidatus Berkelbacteria bacterium
GAATTATTGCAAAAAGAAATAAAAAAAGTAAAAAAAGGCGATGAAATTTTTCTTTCCTCCGTTTGTGATCCATATCAAGAAGCAGAAAAGAAATATAAATTAATGAGATACATTCTAGAAATAATTGCTGATTATGCCAAAGAGCATAAAATTTCAGTCTCAATTCTAACTAAATCCAAGCTTGTGATTAGAGATATTGATATTTTGAAAAGGATAAAAGATGTTGATGTCGGTTTTAGCCTTGGAACAGTCGAAAGGAAATATCAAAAAATTATTGAGCCAGGCACTGCTTCTTCTAGAGAAAGAGCTAAAGCAATGAAAAAATTGCATGATGCAGGTATAAAGATCTATCTTTTTATCTCACCGATAATACCGGGAATCTCTTCGCCTAAAAAATCGGTTGAACTCACAAAAGGTGCTTTTGATTATTTTATGGCAGAAGCGATAAATACACGTTCCATAAATTACCGCCAGCTGCTTGGTGAAGTTAAAAAACATTTCCCCGAAAAATTTGTTCATCTTGAAGAAGTTTCTCGCTCGGCTGATTATTGGCAGAGCGTTGAAGCAGAACTTAAGGATATTGCCAAGAAATATAAACTAGATTTTAGGGGACTATTTAGACATGGAATGTAAAATGAATTATATTCTTACTATTGACACAACCAACCCAGAGAAAACAGCCATTTTATTAGCTGAAAATTTAGGTAATAAGTATAAGATGATTACTAGGAAAACTTGGAAGGCAAAAACCCATCAGTCAGAAGAATTATTGCCGGCGATAGATAAACTTTTGCGCCGAAAAAAAGTGAAGACCGAAACTTTAGGTTTAATCATTGTTTGTGTCGGTCCGGGCTCTTTTACCGGGATTAGAGTGGGAGTAGCGACAGCTAATGCGATGGCTTTTGCCCTTGAGATTCCGGTGATTGGCATTAAAGCGAAAAATAAAGATATTGAAAAAATTGCGCGAGAGGGTTTTGCTTTATTTAAAAAAGGAAAAACAAGAAAAGGAATTATCGCCAAGCCTTTTTACGATAAAAAGCCCAATATCACCACTCCAAAAAATAAATAAAAAAAGGGAGAGACCGCGGTCTGCGTTGCCCGAAGGCAAATCTTGAGCTTAATCAAGACGTCTCTCTTGGGTTTAGCCCCCTTTACATTTGATCGAGTTGTCGCTGAACGGCTTCTGAGCTCTGCTTGAGCCCGCGCAGGATCTCTTCTATGGTCGGTTTGGGTGGTGCTTTGGCATCAGGATCAACGGCGATGATCATGATGACATCATCTGTCTCGACGTGGTCTCCGTTTTTGACGCGGATCTCGACCACTTTGCCAAGAGGGCCCTTGTGGTCAACATCAGAGTAGAGCTTGCTGCACTCAACAAGTGCAACTGTCGCACGGGGTTCTTCGTCCGCGACTTCTCGCCAGGTTGGAGTGACGGTGTCCCCCACCTCAACAAAAGGAGGGGAGTCTGGATTTGGTGTCAGCCAACAAATCCCCACGTGCGGTGCAGTGATCTCTACTAGCCTTCGCTCCTTGTCCAATTGTTACTCCCCCCTTGCTTCCTGAGACCTTTCAGGCCTCTGTATAAGATAACGGCGATGATGGCTTTGATTAAATCAACTAATATAAAAGGCGCGACTCCGACCCTCCACGCTTTATTAATATCTCCGAGATAAATAGCGAGCCAAGAAGTGCCGCCGAGATAAATTATGATGATTCCGATAATACCAGCGATAAAAAGATGAAAATTATTTTTAAACTTTTCTGAATATAAACCGACACAAAAAGCCGCTGGTAAAAAAGCAAGAAGATAGCCTGCAGTTGGCGACAAAAATGCCATTGGCCCGGCCAGACCATAGGCAGTTAGAGGAAGTCCAGAAAGGATCAGCCCAAGATAAGAAGCTTGAGCAATAGCCGCTCTCCTTGAACCGAGTATTAATCCAGAAAGGATGACGAAGAGAACTTGGAGAGTTATTGGTACAGGTGTAAATGGTAGAGGTATCATTATTCTGCTTGATAGCGCCATTAGGGCGACAAAGACAGCAATCGGTATGGCATAATCTAGGACTGCATTTCTTTTTAAAGTGTAGACTTTTAGTTCCATTGTATCTCCTTAGTACTTAATTATTAGTAATTATATATCTTTCTTTTTCTTTTGGCAATTATTTCAAAATCTCAGTTTGAATTCATATTTGTGATATGATATGTTAAACTCGATTCTGCACTATGTACAGAGTGTC
This sequence comes from Candidatus Berkelbacteria bacterium, assembly GCA_026397195.1. GTDB lineage: Bacteria > Patescibacteriota > UBA1384 > JAHJRZ01 > JAHJRZ01 > JAHJRZ01. The sequence goes on from JAPLVI010000044.1 coordinate 2,238, forward strand.
AGGGCGAGTTTGTTGGAAAGATTGCGGCTCTCCGCCGCATTTATATTCCAATAATATTAAACTCTGTTGCTTGATTAATTTTAATTATGGATGACAAAAATAAAGAGATTGTTCCATCAAAAAAACCCTTCAAAGTGATTCATAAAAAACCTTCGACTGAGGTTCGAATTGCTGAAGATGAGGAAGAAGCAGAAGCTAAATATAATATGGAGGAAAAAGGACCAAATGTAGTTTCGGATAAACCCAAGAAAAAACGCCGTTGGTGGCTGTGGATAATTGGCATTATCATTTTAGGGATACTGTCTTATTTCGGATATCAGGCTTACGCGGTCGCGAAAAGAATAATCACGGCCAATAATAGTGGCGGTTCACCCTTTTTGAGATTTATGGATAAGGTTGATCCAAAAAAACTTCAAGGAGAAGGTGATGGTAGAATCAACATTCTACTCTTGGGAATTGGTGGGGCGGGTCACGACGGAGCAGACCTCACCGACACGATGATGGTGGTTAGTGTTGACCCGGTAAATAAGACTGTTTCTATGCTTTCAATCCCTCGTGACCTTTGGGTTGATATTCCTGGCGGCGGCGAATCAAAAATAAATGCGGTTAATTCTTTTGGTAATCAAAATAAAAAAAGATTTGCTGATGGCCCTACGGCGAGCAAACAGGTTGTTTCACAAATTCTTGACCTTCCCATTCATTATTATGCCTTAATGGATTTTGAAGGATTTAGAAAAATGGTTGATGAGGTGGGCGGAGTTGATGTTAATGTGGAAAAGAGCATTGTTGACCCTTATTATCCTGATGACAGGCCGGGGCACAATGGGCAAATTACCTATAAAGTAAGCGCCGGACAACAGCATATGGATGGAACGGCAGCGCTTCGATATGCTCGTTCTCGAGAAACAACTAGTGATTTCGATCGCGCTCATCGTCAGCAAGTGATTCTTAAAGCGCTTAAAGAAAAAGCCTTATCCGCAGGGATAATGGCTAATCCGGCTAAACTTTCAGTCCTAATGAATCTTGTTGGCGACCATTTCCGAACGGATATGCAGCTTTGGGAAATGGAGCGCTTTCTTTCAATTCTTAGAGACGTTAATACCCAGGAGATTGCACACCGAGTGCTCGATGATACCCCAGAAGGACTTTTGAAAAGCTCGAATGTGAATGGTGCCTATGTTTTATTGCCCCGCAGTGGGAATTATAAAGAAATTCAGGCCTTAGCACACAGTATCTTCATGGAGCCGTATATTCTAAAGGAGAAGGCGCGCATTGAAATCCGATATCCGAGCAAAAAAACTGCCATTGCCAAGCAAGCTGAGGATAGACTTAAAGAATTTGGTTATAATGTGGTATCTGTTGTCCCAAGTCAGCCTGGAGACGATAGCGATACCGCTATTATTGATTTTTCAAAAGGCAGTAAGCCATATACGATTGAACTATTGAAAAACCGCTTTAAAGATGCTAAAATGCATTCTGATAATAATGCAAGCCGTACTGACGTCGATATTGTCATTGTCTTGGGGGATAATTTCAAAGAAATTTAATTTATTCGGAGAATTACCAGCTAGTGGTAATTTTGCGAATAGAAGGAAAAGGGTCGGAAAAACGGAAGTTTTTCCGTGGAGGAGAGCAGCGAGCGAAGCGAGCGTTGAGAACCGAGGGTTCTCAAAATGAAGATACTCGCAGCTTGTTGCGAGGATATTCATATGCTTAGGTTCTCACGACCAATAAAATCAATTATCGCTTCAATTCTGCTTTTAGTAATTTTTGAGCTGACATTTTATAGGATTTTATCTTTCTATCTTCTTGCTCTTGGTTCAATTATATTATTTGTACTTCTTTTTGCCTGGCTTGAGAAAAAATCTTTCATATCATCTGAATCTTTAATCAAACTCTTATTACCCCTAATACTTTTGATCTCGCTTGATGCTTTTATCTTTTTTGAATCAAGTCCAATCTTTATCCATCTTGTAATTATCCTTTCTACCTTTTGTTTTTATCTTTTTTTCTCAAGAATGAAGATACCCCTTCCCAAGGAAGAATCAGTAATTGTTACTTACTATTGGCTGGATTTGATTTCTTTTCTCACGGCCTTCTTATATTTTCTTTTTGTCCAAAATTTATTATTTGTAAAGAATTTTCCTATCTGGTTTCTAATGATTCTTGTGACGTTAGGTGCATATTTAATCTTTTTCTATGTACTTTGGGCGAGAAGTAAAGAAGGAAGAATTGTTCCAGTCTTTTCGAGCCTTTTTGCTTTGATACTTCTGGAAACTTTCTTAATGATGTCTTTCTGGAATATTGATCCTGTTCCCAAAAGCCTACTAATGGTTGTTCTTTTATATTTTTATCTCGGCGTTTTGGATCTAAAACTGCGTGGGGAATTAACTGGTAAAAAAGTTATTGAATATTTATTAATTTCCATCATAGCTTCTTTAATTATTATTCTTACTGTTAGATGGTAAAATTTTCTTGAATTTTTCGCCTATTAGGTTATGATGAAGGTAGTAATAATTAGCTTAAATAGATTTATAAGGAGATGAAATGGACCAAAAAGAATTTGGAAACGTAGAAAAAAAGTCCGCCAAAGGCGGATCCGCCTCTGGCGGAAAAACAAAAATATTCGCGCCTAAATTCCCCAAAGAAAGATTAAAACTTCCCTTAAAGACCCGTTCCAGAGAAGAATGGTTAAAGATTGGCATTATTGTTGTTGCTGCCATTTATTTGGCATTTTATGTCTGCGTTATTGTTGCTGGGGTTGGAATTTATAAATCCCGTTGGGATAATAAGTTTGCCAAAGCAATTGAGAAAATTTTTCCCTATCCAGCGGCAGTTGTCGGAAGTAATTTGATTACGATGAATGATTTAAGTAAAGAGGTTGGTTATATTAAATATTTCTATCAAAAGACAGCCCCTGACCAGATGCCCGATAACTCACTGATTGAAAAACAGGTGATAGATAGATTGATCCAAGAGAAAGTAGCCGAAAAACTAGCCCGAGATAATGGCGTCAGTGTGAGTAAAAAGGAAGTTGATGATCAGTTTGATAAGATTGCCGACGAAAATGGTGGGGCTGAAAAGGTGAAGCAAATTTTGTCTGATCTTTATGGTCTTGATGTAAAAACCTTTAAAGATTTAATTAGAGATCAATTACTCCAGGAAAAATTAAGAGATAAATTTGAAAAAGACCTGCAAATGCAGATCAAAGTAAAACATATCTTGGTGAAGGTTGCGCCCGATGCCACACCTGAAGCTAAAGCTCAAGCTCAGGCAAAAGCGCAGGATATCCTCAATAAGATTAAAGGCGGTGCAGATTTTACTGAAATGGCTAAACAATTCTCTGAAGATGAGGCATCTCAGGGGCAAGGTGGCGAATTACCATTTTTTTCTAAAGGTCAGAATGTAAAAGAATTTGAAACTGCGGCTTTTAGTCTTGGTCCCGGAGAAGTTTCAGATGTCGTTTTGACCCAATATGGATTCCATATTATAAAAATGGAAGAGAAAAAAGGAAGCATTAATTTAACCTTTGAAGATTGGTTGAATGAAAGCGAAAAGAAAATGTGGACATGGCGTTTTGTGGGTAGAGAAAAGAAAACAACTTCAACAACATCCTCACCAAGCGAATCTCCCTCGGCTACCACCCCCTCGCCAACGCAGTAGTAAGAATCATTTAAACTAACATATGGCAGCAAAAAAAGGAGGAGGATTAAAACAGAATCTCGTTTGGATAGTTATTATTGGAGTTCTCGGTATTTTGGCGTATTTTACTTTGGCGGGTGGTAATTCGGGAAACAACACGACAAAGACTAAAAACGGGAATGTCGCTGCTGTCTCCACCCCTAAAACTACGTCCCAAGTGGATACGGGGGGTGGAAATACTCAAAACACAAGCGGAAAAAGTTTAGGCGCTTCATTTAATCTTTCTCCTAAAAATGGGGGAACTTTGGGAGGCAGTTATCTTTTGAAAAATTTATCAATGTCCAAGGGAAGCGGATATGAGAGTGCCAATATATTTTTGAAATCTATATCAGGAAATAGTAGTTTTCCTAAATATGGCGCGAGCATTTCTGGCAATACAATAATTGTTACGCTATCAGATACTAAAAATTTTGATATTGATGCCGGCGGATATTCGTATTCTGGCGCTAATCCTTTAACAATTAATGGCAGTGTTATCAAAAGTATTGGCTGGGTACAAAACGGGGAGGATTCGATCAAAATTAATATCGTTCTAAAGAAACAGGCCTCTTTTAATGATGTTGTTTCAAATAATCCTCCTACTTTAGAAATTCGGGTGGCAATTTAATATTATTTATTGGTTTGATTAAAAAATCCTCTTAAAGAGGATTTTTTGGCGGGCTGGTGTGTCGGTAATTAGAACTTTATTAAATGATACCTTATATTGGGTGAGACTTCAAATATGTTTTTCGGCAATCACTTAATTAAAACTAAGAAATGTTAAGTTTTGTTAAGTTTTCGAAATGTCAAGTTATGCCAAGTTTTTAATCTGAATTAATTTAGTCGCAAGATTACCTAAAACTCAAGTTTTCTCAAGTTCTTAATGCAAGTGATAACAAGCTCTAAATCTTAAGTTTTCTTAAGTTATTTATCTGTAATTTTGATATGTCTATCAAAGCTAAGCGATACTAAGTAATAATAAGCCCAAAACCTCAAGTTTTCTCAAGTAAAATATGGTTATGACCCCATCAGAAAATAAAGAAATACTTATGTGCTTTCAGCTCGATCGTTTCGTCGTCAATTTTTCCATTCAAAGATACAGATTCATCGATGTCTTTATTGATATTATCAAGCAACCCGTTTATATATTGCGTTTCTCTGTCCCGAGATTGACAATGATACGTTCCTGAAGCTAATTCTTTAAGTGACGGCTCCGGACATCTTATAAAATCGAAGCCTGTAAGTGAGTGTTCTAAGTTTTTATCGGTATTAACCAAGCCATTAATGAGCTCTGATTCTTTTCTTAAATAATCACAAATCTTATCTCCATTTTTCCTGTCATTTTTTGATAATTTAACATCTAATTGTTTCGCTTCAGTTACCTTGTTATTGAACTCATCAACTTTTTTGCTTAATTCTGTAGAAAAATTAGGAATTTTATTTTGAGAATACTTTTCAGAAGCCACATAAGCCGCTAGGTTGCCTGATGGAATTTCTCCGCCAAAACCATACTCTTCGGCTAACATATCTCTTATCACTCTTTCAACAAAAATGGCTTGATTAACTTTATCGGTAAAGCTTATACGAGTATCTCTATGTTTTTTAGACAGGTTAAGAAAAATCAAAAAAAATATTAATAGCAAAACCAGAGTAATTAAAACAATAGAAATTATTTTTACGATTTTTTTCTTTTTCTTTTTTGGAATTATAATAATTAACAAGAATGTTCGATCTTCGATAGCTCAATTTGATACCAAGCGTCAATGCCGGCTAAAAGATTATTGTGATTTTCCGTTGCTTGCCTGATTGCCTCTTGGTAAAGGCCTGAATCTAAAAGGCCGCGCCGGGCATATTCAGCCTTAATACTTCCTAATTCCTGCTCGAATCTTGAATTTTCTTGGGCAATCTTTGATTGATAGAGAGCATATAAATTCTGCTTCTGTGCTTCCTGCCAATTTCTGCACCATTGATTGTCAGGCGGTGAGACGGTAGGCGGAGATTGATTATTGGGTGCTGACTGGGTGGAAGTGCCTTGAGAATTAGAGGTATTGGTATTTTTCTGGCCGTTAGAGAAAGTCGGGAAATCAGTAAGGATATGAAAATTACTGGCATTGCCGGTTGCCTTGCCTGCGACTTTCGGAGAGCGATAATTGACCAGCCATTGATTATCAATTTTTTCCAGCGATTTTATCCCAGAATAAAAATAAAAACCACCCAAAATAAAAACGGCAACAAACAATAGAGCGACAAGAAATTTTTTCTCTTTTTTGAATGCTTTTAGCCAAGATCTCATAGCTGATAATTTATGTCTTTAATTTTTCAAATAAAAATGGGCGGCCAGTGCCGCACACTTTTGGTCGCCAACAAGGGCTCCCAATTATGTGTTCTGACCGCCCGTCTTCACCCATAATTGGGCGACGGGCGGAAACACATTTCACGCCTAACTCCTTGTTGATTTTAACAGTGTGCGGCAATTAGACAATACCATATCATCAACAAAAATACAACGCGATTTTACCCTTGAGAGATTTGGCAGAAATTGATAATGTGAAACTGAATAATAATTATAAAAATAAATATTTGCCTATGCGATTAAAGAAAAAGACCAAAACGCAAATTACAAATCAAGTAAAATATTACGTGAGAGCAGGACGAAGGTTTGAAAGAGTAATTATCAAAAATAGGAATCAAGAAAAAATAAGATGGATTAGAGAAAATTTATTGGCAGTTACTAAATTATTTGACCTTAAAGAAAAAAACCACAGGGAAGAATTTATAGATTTTTTCAGAGAAACCTTAAAAATTATAAAAAGCGATAAAAAATTATTACTTTATCGCTATCTAACGAAAGTATTAGAACAAATGGACTTGGAAGAATCATATTTTTTTACTCTGTTGATTTATTTATACACTAATTATATTTGTTTCTGGGAAAATAATTTAATTACAATAAATTCACGAAAGATGAGGGTTCTAAAAAGAAAAACAACAGAAAAAAAACGAAACGGAATTAAACAAAGAATTAAAAAGTTGATAATAAAAAACCAGCTAAATAAAAAAACACTCTCAATAGAAATCGGACTCTCACCTTTTTTGTCTCAAGAA
>JAPLVI010000022.1 GCA_026397195.1 Candidatus Berkelbacteria bacterium
TTTTCAATCATTTTGGTGGCGTTTTTAACATTATGGGCATAACCAAGATTGATCAGTTTGCCGACAATAAATGGCTTGAAAAGTTCCAAAGCCATTACTTTAGGCAGACCACACTGATTTAATTTAAGTTCTGGTCCGATAACAATAACGGAACGACCAGAATAATCCACGCGCTTACCTAGAAGATTTTGTCTGAATCGGCCCTGTTTACCACGTAACATATCTGAAAGTGAACGCAGTTTTCGACGACCGCCTACAGTTTGGGCGGCTTTATCGCGTCGCGCGGAATTATCAATTAAAGCATCAACTGCTTCTTGGAGCATTCGTTTTTCGTTTCGCTGGATGACTTCAGGCGCACCTTGAAGTCGAAGTCGCTTCAGTCGATTATTTCGGTTAATCACGCGACGATATAGATCATTTAAATCTGAAGCAGCAAAACGGCCTCCATCAAGCTGAACCATAGGACGAAGATCAGGAGGAATAACGGGAAGTTCTTTGACCATCATCCATTCGGGACGCATGTTGTTGTTTTTAAGGTCTTTGATTAGCTTTAATCTTTTTGAGAATCTCTTCAACTTTTGACCTTTTGATTCTAACATTTCTTTTTCAATCGATTTTTCTAGGGTGTCTAAATCAATTCCTTTTAAAATTTCATAAATTGCCTCAGCACCAATGCCTACCTTAACAATTTCTCCATATTTCATCGAAAGGTCATGATATCGCTCTTCAGAAACAATCACCAAAGGTTTCAGCATTTCCAGTTCATCGCGGCGACGACGATAATTATTTAAAAGCCGTTCTAATTTTAGCTCTTCTGACACTTCTCCTTTTTTAGCTTTTCGAGTTAATACTTTCAAAATTTTTGAGCCTTTATAAGTCGAACCTTTGAGCTTATCCTTATATGACTGATATCTAGAATCAAGCTTTTCTAAAACATCCTTTTTAATTTCTTCATTAACTTCAATAATAATAAAAGCACCAAAGTAAATAATTTTTTCTAAATCTCGGCTGGAAATATCAAGAATCAACCCAATACGTGAAGGAACACCACGCAAATACCAAATATGAGAACAAGGTACGGCCAAGGAAATATGTCCCATTCGTTCACGGCGCACAGCCGACTTGGTCACTTCAACTCCGCATTTATCGCAAACAACACCCTTAAACCTAATTTTTTTGTATTTACCGCAATAACATTCATAATCTTTGGTTGGCCCAAAAATCTTTTCGTCAAACAAACCTTCACGTTCGGGTTTCTGAGTGCGATAGTTAATTGCTTCCGGCTTGGTTACCTCGCCATGTGACCATTTAAGAACCTGTTCAGGTCCGGCGAGCGACAGTCGGATGGAGTCGAAATCAATTTTCTTCTCAATATTCTTCATAAGTATATACTTAATAGATATTTTACCCCCACACCAATTTCATTTTTATAAAGGCTGATCTTTCTAATAAATGATTTATTTTCATAAAGAATTTAATAATAATTTATATAATTGGTGTCGGGGTTTATTGTTTAGTAGCGGGAGTAATTATCTTCCCATCCTTTAAAAGTTCTATATTTAAACCCAGACTCTGCAATTCTTTAACCAAAACATTAAATGATTCCGGCGTTGATGGGGTGGGAATATCTTCGCCTTTGATAATTCCAACGGCTGTTGAGCTACCATCGAATATGGTCCGATGGATCGGGCATGCATTTTGTCATCGACCAGATGCAAAAGCTTCATAATATAAAGCATTCCGACGGTTGTCCTTTGATCAAAAGACTCACCAGTACGGCCATCGCGCAATTGAATTTTGCCATCGGTCGGATAGCCAGCAGTTTCAAGCTCGGCCTGAATTTCTTTGATGGTCGGCCCTTCAAAAACAGGAGCTGCCACTTTATAACCTAATTTATCAGCTGCCCAAGCGAGATGAGTTTCCAATATCTGACCGATATTCATACGCGAAACCACACCTAATGGATTTAAAATAATTTCAACCGGCGTACCATCGGGCAGTACCGGCATATCTTCGATAGGTAGAACTTTAGAAATAACGCCCTTGTTGCCGTGGCGTCCGGCCAGTTTATCGCCTACTTGAATTTTCCTTAGCTGCGCCACTGAAACTTCTATTAATTGATTGACGCCAGCCGGCAATTCCTGGTCTTTAGCTTTGTCAAATATTTTAACATCAACCACTTTTCCTTGTTCACCATGTGGTAGCCTAAGCGATGTATCCTTAACATCTTTTGCCTTTTCGCCAAAAATGGCTAAAAGCAATCTTTCCTCGGCTGAAAGCTCGGTTTCACCTTTGGGTGTGATTTTACCAACAAGGATATCTCTAGCTTTAACTTCTGCTCCAATTCTCACAATGCCGGTTTCATCCAGATTTTTAAGTGCTTCTTCACCCACATTGGGAATATCCCGAGTTATCATTTCGGGTCCAAGTTTGGTTTCACGAACCTCAACGGAATATTTTTCAAT
>JAPLVI010000102.1 GCA_026397195.1 Candidatus Berkelbacteria bacterium
AATTCATGAATTTAGAATCATGAATTATGATTTTCGTTCATAATTCTAGATTCATAATTCACCATCAGCTCTTGATTGACCGCAGAGACTTGCAAAACCTGATTATTGCAAGTAAAATTTTATTAGAGAGAATAAATGAGGGGAAAATGGCGAAACACCAAGAAGAGGATGCGCCGAAAGTTCTAAATTGGGGAATTTGGAGTCTCGCTGTCGTGGGCGCGCTCGCCTTTGCGGTCTCGGTGGGCGGGTTTGTCTCGGGGTGGCTGAATCTGCCGTCGATTTTGGCGTCGCCAACACTGCCAGGCGCGCTTCCCGGCCCGGCTCCGGTGGCAGCTCCGGCAGCAGCCCCGGCGGCGGCACCAGCCGCCGCACTGACAATGTCCGCCGATGTGGCGATCAATGATTATCCGTCCTTAGATGTGATCTATAAATATGGGGATGAGCTTCTCCGCCATTATTACGTATTACAAAATAAAGAAGGTGGAAGATGGTATTGCTCGAAACTGAGAATTCCCGGCGTCAATCCGAATACGCCATTTAACGAATCCCCAAACAAAAAGGCTATAGAAAAATATCTAACCGGTGCAACCGTAGGACCTAGCGGCACCGAGCTAAAACTATACAAAACGGCCGATGAATGGAAAAACGCATTTGACGTTGCTGTGGGAGCGAGCAAATCGATGTCTCCCTCGGTTATTCTTAGTTCCTCAAAAGACAGATGCCACGGGGAAGAAGGAAGCGTAGATTATCCTCCACCAATCAAGATTAAGGGTGTAGTAGAAAAACCGACAATATCCAATGACGGGTATCCCGAGTTTGAAAAAAGAGCGGCGGCAGACCTGAAGGAGCTTTTGGAATCTAAAAAAATAACATCACCAGCAATCAGCTCCGCAGGCAATCCAAATGTCACAAAGGCTCCGGATATGTCGTACGAAGGAGCCGCCGAGAAACCCGAGAAAGATAAGCCGATGGTGACAGTGAACATCACCGGACGGGTGAAACTTTCGGAGAAAAGGATCGGGGGCGAGATGGTTCACATCATCGCCTCGCTAAGCAAGCAGGGCCGTGCAGGTTCGGGAACAGTCGGTTGCAACTCTACAGTTACTGACCAAGATGGCAACTACAAATTGAGCTTTAAGGTCAAAAAGAGTTGGTACTCTCCGGATCATAAGGACGCAAATCTGTATTTTTATGCTTATGAACCTTCGGATGGTATCAAGCAAGACTGGAGAAACTCATACACAACCTCGCAATTAAATAGATATGCCAAGTTTGATGAAAATTCGAATACAATCACGATTGACTACAGCAGGCGGGGCGCTGAATATCTTTATGCTGATCGCAACCTGAACAACAGCAATAATCCTGAAGGACCTCTCTATAATAAGACAGGCAAAAAAGATGCTGGTAAAAACCCGATCGATAGCGTGGCCAATAAGTGGTATGAGTTTAAGCAAGCAACCGGCTTGACTAATGAATCAAAAGAAATGTGCGAAGGCCAGACTTCGCCACAGCAACAGGCCTCGCAAAGCCAACCTACCCAGCAGGTAATTACCGGCGGTGATGGGCTTAATGGCGACTTGAGCTTGACAAAGGAAGTTCCTGAAAAAAAGAAAGGCA
>JAPLVI010000005.1 GCA_026397195.1 Candidatus Berkelbacteria bacterium
ATAATCAAAATCACCTTCATTTAGTATTTACTCAGTATTTAGAGGGTACAGGTTTTGCTGTGTATTGCATGTCTTTTGATGGTACGAGTTGGTCAATGCCGCAAAAAATTGCTAATGGGTCAGATCCATCTATTGCTATAGGATCTGACGCGAGAGTTCATGTAGTTTACTCTTATTCTCCTGATATCTATTATATTGTTTTCAATGGAAGTTCTTGGTCTACACCTATTAATGTTTCCAATGACGGCACGTTATTTGATGATTATACAAAAGGCGCTAAAGCCATTCGCGTTGATAATAACAATAATGTTCACATTGCTTGGTCAAAATATAATCACGGAATAATGTATACTAAATTTGATGGCACTAGTTGGTCTCAACCTCAATTGATTTCTTCATTCGGTAGCAGTCTTAATTCCTATTGGTTGAGTCTGGGTGCTAATGGAGTAATAGCTGTCGCCTATACTTATGGGCCCAGTGATTGCATCAATAATGAAATTTATTTTTCTAAAAGTGACGATGGTGGAGTAACCTGGTTTGATCCAGAACAGATTTCTGGATCACCAGGCATTGGTTCTCAATGGCCATCCTTAGCTATTAACAGTAATAATATTCAAGCTGTCTGGAGTGAATGTAGTGCAATGGTACCTTTCCGTTTATCCAATGGTCAAACTTGGTCAGAGATCATTGATATTAGCAATGGTACTCAGCGTGCAGGGTTTCCTAACATTTTTGCTACTCAAAGTAAAACTTATGTAGTTTGGGATTACAGCGGAGAGATTTATTTTAGCCAGAGTCAATAAGTTTGATATGTTGAATCCGAATCTTAAATTAAATTTAGAAATTTTTTCTTCAAAATTAGAGCAAAAATCTTCCCGCGATGGTTTTGGTGAAGGTTTAGTTTTAGCTGGAGAATTAAATAAAAACGTAGTTGCTTTATGTGCTGATGTGACTGAATCAATCAGAATGAATTTATTTAAAGATAGATTTCCAGAAAGATTCATTGAAATGGGCATAGCTGAACAAAATATGGCTGGAGTGGCTTCGGGTTAAGCAGCTACTGGAAAAATTCCGGTGATGGGTGCTTATGCGGTTTTTTCTCCAGGCAGAAATTGGGAACAGATTAGAACTACAATTTGCTACAATCAACAAAAAGTAATTATTGTTGGTTCGCATACTGGATTAAATGTTGGGCCGGATGGAGCAAGCCATCAAGCCTTAGAAGATATGGCTTTAACCAGAGTTTTACCTCATTTAGCAGTCATAGTTCCTGCTGATGCCATGGAAGCAAAAAAAGCAATTTTAAAAGCGATTGAATATTCAACTTCAGTTTATCTTCGTTTAGCTCGCGAAAAATCACCAATTTTAACTACTGAAGAAACTCCTTTTGAAATTGGTAAATCTCAAGTTTTCTGGCTACCAAGTGAAGGAGAACAGTTCTCCGGCATCACGATTTTCACTTGCGGTTATTTAGTTTATCAAGCTTTAATAGCAACTCAAGAATTAGAAAAAGAAGGAATAAATATAACAGTAATAAATAATTCTGCCATTAAACCCTTAGATAAAGAATTAATTTTATTATGGGCAAAGAAATCCAAAGCTATTATTACTTTAGAAGAGCATCAAATTGCTGGTGGCATGGGATCGGCAATGGCAGAATTTTTAAGTGAAAACTATCCCATCCCCATTCATTTTATGGGAATTAACGACACTTTTGGAGAATCAGGCGAGGCAGAAGAACTAATTCAAAAATATAGACTCTCAAAAGAAGCGATAAAAGAAAAAGTCAAAGAATTGTTACAATAATTATTAAATTACAATAATTATGTTTGATATTATTACCATTGGTTCTGCTACTCGCGATGGATTTTTTCAAGGAATTGATTTTAAAATTTGTAAAGGAAAACAGTTTTTGATTGTTAAGGGGATTTGTTTGGATTTAGGTTCAAAAATCACGATGCCAGAGGTAATTTTTACCACTGGCGGAAGCTCTTCTAATGGTGCAACAACTTTTACTCGGCAGGGATTAAAAACTACTGCGATTTTTCGAGTGGGAAAAGATATTTCTGGAGAAACAATTTTAAGGGAATTAAAAGAAGAAGGCGTGAATATTAGTTTTGCTCAAATTGATTATGCTACGCCAACAGCTTATTCAGTGATTTTTTTAACCAAAAGCGGTGAAAGAACCATTCTTTCTTATAAAGGAGCAGCAGA
>JAPLVI010000167.1 GCA_026397195.1 Candidatus Berkelbacteria bacterium
TGCCCGACTGCAGGGGCAATGAATATTTCCTGCGAGTCCCTTTCTATCCTGTAGTAAACCACCTGAGCGCGGTGCATTTTCTGTATCTTCCTTGGATCGCTTGCCAGCGCGTATGCCATCTTTTGGGCGACCGAGGGCTTCTCGGCTATTATTAGCTCCATAAAATAGATACAGAGTATATTTTTATAAACCAATGCGAAATATTATCATGGCGGAAGCATTTGAAGAAAGAGAAGAAGAAAAACGGGGGGAAATGAAAAAGAAAAAGGCAATGAAGCCTGAAGTTAAACCCTTGGCAGGCAAGGGGCCTGAAGCGATCAGGACATTGATGGAGATTCATGAAATTCGTGATACTGCAAAAAAAGGGAGAGAGATCCTGGCAAGAAAGAAAGCGGGATGGCAGGAACCAAAGGAAGAAGAGAAGGATTCCCTAAACGAAGAATTTGACATAAAATCAATGCTCGAACCATCGGCTCCCTCGGAACCTCCAAAAGAGCCTCAAAAACACAAAGAATCAGAAATGCGTCACTTTCATAAGCCAGGTTCTGAGAAACTTGAACCTTTGGACATTTTCGGTTCCAAGAGCAAAACACAAAAACATTCAATGGAAAAAGTTGGGATTGAATCTGAAGCAGTGAAGAAAAATAAATCAAAGTTTGAGGAAATGATGCAAAAAATGAAGAAATTCCTGAAATAATACCTTATTTTAGATAGATTTTATTATGGGGGGGACGTGCCTTCGAGTATTCCCATATTGCTTCCACTATTCTGTATTCTATCTCCTATTCAATATTCTTTGGTATTATTTAGTATTATATAATATCATTTGTTTGTTTTGACTTAATTTGTTTACTTTTCCACCGGTGTTTGTTCTTCTTTTACAAATACTTGTTCTATAGAGTCTGCCTTTATTTTATACAACTCAATAAACCCTACCCACTGCTTGAAGAATTTGTCAATTTCCTTTTCATCTCTTTCTTCAACAAGGAGAACTGATTTTGTTCTTCTCTTGAATCTCTCCTTTTGTTTGTTCAGGGAATAATAGAAATTTCTCTTTAGATTGTTGTATGCCTTCTTGCCAGTTATTTTCAAGTCATAAATGTAGATCACAATCATAAAAAAACCTTAATTTTAACGAGCATATGGAAATATAACTATAAATAATACTATATGTAACTATAGTTACATTTATATAATATATAATATAGGAATACTGGAACACAGGGGTCCCCCCTCTCCTTTAGAATCAAACGTTTTTGAGACAATGAATTCTAAAACTAGATTTTACTAAGCACTTTACTAGACCTTTGGTTCCGCTAAAGAGTTCTCTTGCTTTATTTGTTCAGGCGGCACGGATCCAGAAGACTGATCCTCTTTCAACTCCATGCTTTGCTCGCTTAAATCCCCAAGCTTGTTCTTTATTGAGGAATATCTTGGAATGGTGAAAAAGAATTTCGACCCCTTCCCTAACTTTGACTCTACCTGTATCTCCCCCCCATGTAGTTTTACTATATCCTCAACTATCGCCAGTCCAAGTCCAGTCCCTTCTCTTTTGCCTCCTTTATTCTCAAGCCTGTGAAATCTCTCAAACATAGATCTATTCTTGACTTCCTTGTCTGAAATGCCTATTCCTGTGTCTATCACATCGATCTGTATGAAATTCCTGTCTTTCTTG
>JAPLVI010000042.1 GCA_026397195.1 Candidatus Berkelbacteria bacterium
ATGAAAGAAAAGATAAAAAATAAAGGTGTTTTATATGTTGTTGCTACCCCCATTGGGAATCTTCAAGACATCACCTTAAGAGCAATTGACGTTTTGAAAATGGTGGATCTTGTTGCTTGCGAAGATACCAGGGTGACGGGAAGATTGTTATTTGGATTAGGTATCAAAAAGCATCTTTTTTCTTTTCATCAACATTCGAAAGAATTTAAAATAACTGATTTAATTAACAAGCTAGACAGGGGAACCAATATCGCCTTAGTCACAGATTCGGGAACGCCTGGAATCTCAGACCCAGGAGCAAAATTGGTTAAAAGAGTTCTTGATTATGGTAAAATAAAAGTGGTCAGTATCCCCGGACCCTCAGCCCTCTCCGCTGCTTTATCCATCTCAGGCGCACCCTCAAAAAAAATACTTTTTCTTGGTTTTTTACCAAATAAGAAAGGCCGCAAAACAAGATTTGAAGAGATAAAAGAGTTTTGGGAGCGAGGAATGACAATTGTCTTTTTTGAATCCCCGCATCGTATAAAAAGAACTGTCAGAGAACTAAGTTCATACACCAAAAACGCGGAGCTAAGCCTCTTTCGAGAGATTACAAAAAAATTTGAGGAGACAATAACAATTAGGCTTAATGGAAGTGAAGAGGAAATCAATAAAATAAGGGCACAGGGTGAATTCACCGCTATTATAAGACCAAAAAGATAATGAAATACATAACAACCCCAATTTATTACATCAATGATAAACCGCATCTAGGACATGCCTATACAACCATTGCGGCTGATGTTTTGGCGAGATATTATCGGAACCGAGGTCAAAAGGTCTTTTTTTTGGTCGGGACTGATGAACATGGTCTTAAGGTTCAGAAGGCAGCGGAGAAGGAAGGAATCGAACCAAAAGCATTTGCTGATAAAATGGCGGCACTATTTCAGGAAACATGGAAGAAGCTGGATGTGGGCTGTGACTTCTTCATTAGAACTACCGATACGGCGCATGAAAAATATGTCAAAGATTTTGCGACCAAGCTTTACCGCAAAGGTGATATCTACAAGGATACCTATCGCGGGCTTTATTGTATTGGCTGCGAGGCATATATTCAGGACGACGATCTGGTTGATGGGAAGTGCTTGTTGCATAATCAGGCTCCACAGAAGATTGAAGAAGATGTATATTTTTTCCGCCTTTCTAAGTATCAGGAGCATGTGAAAAAGGTAATTGAGACAGATATTTTTCGTATCGAGCCAAAAGAACGAAAGAATGAGGTTTTAGGTTTTATTAACCAAGAAGGCGGGCTCAAAGACGTAGCTATTTCACGCTCAAAGGTAAAATGGGGCATTCCTTTACCTTGGGACAAGGAACATGTTTTTTATGTCTGGTTTGATGCCCTCCTCAACTATCTTTCCGCCCTAAAAATAACCGGCATTAAGGCCTGGCCGCCCGATATTCAATTAATGGCTAAAGACGTCCTGCGTTTTCACGCGCTTCTTTGGCCGGCGATGCTTTCAGCCGGAGAGGAGAGCTTGCCTAAAAAAATATTCGTCCATGGTTATTTCACGATTGAAGGCAAAAAAATGAGCAAGACTTTGGGAAATGTGATTGACCCGCTTAGGGTTGCTGAAAAGTATGGCACCGGACCATTGCGTTATTTTTTGTTGCGTGAATTTCCTTTTGGCGAAGACGGTGATTATTCAGACAAAAATCTCATCAAAAGATACAATTCAGAACTGGCTGATGATTTGGGGAATCTGCTCCAAAGAACGCTTGTCATGATTAATCGTTTTAAGATCAAAGTGACAAAGAAACACCGAGAAATACGACTCAATGGTATAATCGAAGATAAGATTGAAGCTTTGGATTTTCAAGGAGCGCTTACCGAAATTAATCGTACAATCAAAGGCGCGAATGCTTTTATTGATAAGGAGAAACCGTGGGAACTCGTTGATAATGCCAGAAAATCGAAAGAAATAGGCCTAGAAACGGACGAGAAGACAAGATTTGACGAAATCTTTGTTCATCTTATTTCAACCCTACATCAAGTTGCCTATTATCTTGAGCCATTTATGCCTCGAGAAGTTTTAGAAATACAACGTCAGCTCAAAAATTTAAAACCCGAACCGATCTTCCCCAAGATCAAAAAATAGCGAACTAGTCCAAAAGAGATGATAGCTGGAATTGTTGCCACAATTAGCCAGGCCCTTGGCATCACAATTGATAAGGTAATTTTGAGCCAAAAGAGGGTCCCTCAAAGCAAATTTATTCCGATTCTTTTCCTTTTTCTCGCTCTTTTTTCATTGCCAGTTGCTTTTTGGCTGGGAGCAATTGATTTCAATGCCTTGTTTACTTTTAAATACATCGCTCTCTATCTTTTAATGATTATTGTCGCTTTTGCCTGGAACATTCTCTATTACTGGGGAATTGGGGCGGAAAAGGTAAATGAGTTTGAACTCATTCTGATGTTTAATCCTTTAATTGTTGTACTTCTGGCATCCTTATTTTTTAAAGGAGAAAGAAATTTCCAGATAATTCTTGCCGCTTTCATTGCTTCACTTGCTTTGGTTGGGGCACATTTAAAAAGAGAACATATTCGTTTTTCAAAAGCAAGTGTAGGTTTAATTTTTTGTGTTATTTTGATGTCAGTCGAGACAATAATCCATCGCTATCTCCTGGATATTATCTCGCCAGCAAGCCTTTATTTTACCCGTACCCTCATTCTTTTTATTATTTTTGCTTTATTTTATCGTCCAAAAATTTCTGGGATTAAGTTTGAATCTTGGGGACTGATTGCTTTGACTGGGATTGAAGGAGTAATCCAATTTGTTGCCCGTTTTTATGGTTATCGTGATGCTGGGGTTATCATCACTACGCTTGTTTTGACTTTGGCGCCAATTCTTGTATATTTTGCGGCATATATCTATTTTAAGGAACAAATTAAAAAGAGAATGATTGTGGCTGGTTTAATTATCCTTGCTTGTATTATCTGGGCGACCATAGCCCATGGAGGATAGTATGTTCATTGATACTCACAGCCATTTGAATTTTAAACAATTTGATGAAGACCTGGATAAGGTGATTGAACGGGCCTGCGCGAAGGGTGTAAATCGGATGATTGTTGTTGGAAGTGATATTCATAATTCCAAAAAAGCGATTGAGATGGCAAATAAAAATAATCATCTATTTGCTACGGTTGGAATTCATCCTATCCATATTCGGGGGTCCTTTGGTATGTTTAAAAATGATGGCCTTCCACCTTCAATCTGGACTGAAGACTATGAATCCCAAAATTCAGTCGGAAAAACAGTCTGCACCAAAGAAATAAAAGACCTTTTGGAATCTCCTCGGGTAGTGGCCATGGGCGAAATAGGGCTTGATTATCATTCAGAAAATAGACGGAAAATAAATAAAGGGATCCAGAGGTCCGCACTTTCTGGATTAATTGATGTGGCTAAGGAGGAGAAATTGCCGATAATTTTTCATTGTCGAGACGCAATCGAAGATTTTTTTAATACTTTAAAATCAAAAAAAAGCCAGACAAAAGGAGTTATCCATTGTTTTCAGGGAGATGTCGTTGACGCCAAAAGAGCATTCGATTTGGGTCTTTTAATTTCCTATACTGGGATGATAACTATGAGAGCTGATTATGATGAGGTAATTAGATATGCGCCGCTTGAGAATATAATGATTGAAACTGATTGTCCCTTCTTGACTCCAGAACCACATCGCGGAGAACGCAATGAGCCGGCCTATGTGGTAGAAGTAGCAAGAAGGATTGCTGAGATTAAAGACGTTCCTTATTTTAG
Source organism: Candidatus Berkelbacteria bacterium (assembly GCA_026397195.1). GTDB lineage: Bacteria > Patescibacteriota > UBA1384 > JAHJRZ01 > JAHJRZ01 > JAHJRZ01. Next base: position 3,795 of record JAPLVI010000042.1, read on the forward strand.
GGTGGCTGAAGAGACGACTAAGAATGCAATTAAATTATTTGGCTTAGATAAATTTTAGCAGTTGGGCCATCTCCCACGATAACCATGGGACCAACCCCAAGCAGTGGTATATATTTGTGCCGTAGCATCCCAAATAGTATCCCCGGATGCAAAACCGGCACGTGGTGCGATTAAATTCCAAAAAGATTGCTCATATTGAAACAACCCCCTGTATTGACCATCAGGGTACCCAGAACGAGGGTTACCATTAGATTCACACATCATTGTTCGACAAAGTGCATTTGGATCTATCCCATATTTTGCCGAAGCCAATTCAACGGTGTCATTAAAGCGACATCGAACGGTTATTTTTGGCCTCGTCCCTACAAGAATAATCTCCGCCTGCGAGGGGGCTGTAACTTCGTCGCTGATAAGGATTTTTGAAACAAGAATATTATTCTCATAACGTAGGCGATAGGTCTTGATTCTTTTTCCATCTGACCCTTTTTGCTGCAGTTTTCTTTCACCCTTGTACATATCGTTGGTTGGTTTCTCAATCTTTTGATAAGCAATGACTTCTTCAACTGCTTCATCTCTTTCACCAATGCGGATAATAGTAATGGTGTCTTTGTTATTGAGTTTTGTTTCCATAGAAGATGAAAGCATATCAAGAGGTCCAAGATCAATTTTCTTTTCTTTTAAAAATTCAGATACAGTTTTTGACCAACTTCTCATTTCAATGTTATTAAGTCCATCATGAAGATATATAACTGGAGCTCGATTGATGGTTATAGTTGTGCCAATTTTAAGTTTTGGGTCAGGGAAGGTTGATACCAGATCCTCAGGATACAAGGGTACTTCAAGACTTTTTATAATCTCATTAATTTCAGTTTTGTCCGAAGATCCCCTCCATTCATTTTCATTATCTTTTATAACAATTGCCACAGGAAGGGTAGTTTTTGTATCACTTATTCCCAAAACCTCGAAATTTTGAAAATGGATTTCATCATTTAGACAATATTAATCGTATGACTTTAAAGGTTTAAGTCAAGTGGAAAAATTAAGCTTTGTGCAACGGCGCATACTGGATTGAGAGTCGCTTTTTACCGGTATGCAAAAACTTTACTTCAACCTCATCGTCATTGATGCTTAACACTTCCCCCTTGCCAAAATTGGGATGTATAATTTTATCGCCCACAGCAAACGATATCTCCTGAATCTGGCTTTCCTCCCCGAGATCAGAAGAGACTTTTGTTTCTGTCAGATACTCATCGTGAGTAATATTTTCAACAAAATTTGGGTTTATTTCATCCAAAAAACGAGAGGAAGGATTTGATTGCAACGTCCCCCAAAGTAACCTCTCCTGTGCTCGAAGAAGATAAAGCCTTTCTTTTGCCCGGGTCATACCGACGTAGCAGAGCCGTCTTTCCTCCTCAATTTCTTCTGGATCTAGAAGACTTCTTGAATGTGGGAAGATTCCCTCTTCCATGCCGACAATGAAAACATTATCGAATTCAAGTCCTTTGGCATTGTGCAAAGTCATAAGAGTAAGTGCGGGAGCATTTTGGTCATAATTATCAATATCAGCAATAAGAGATGTTTCCTCGAGGAATGAACTCAATGATTCCTCAGGCGGAAGTGTAGAATGGTTCTTGGCGACAGAAATTAACTCTTTTATATTTTCATAGCGCGATTCACCTTCCTCTGTTCCATCGAGGATATAATCCTTGTAGCCCGTTTTCTTTAAAAGAATGGGAATAAACTTGACAATATTATATTCTTTAGTCTTTTCTTTAAGATCATGAATTAAGGAGGAAAAATTAGCAAATGAATTTGTTGTTCTTGTTGAAAGATATTTGATTTTGTCAAGCCCATCTTTATTGGGAATCGCCTGAATACCTCGAGGCTTGCCTCGAGGATGAAAGCCAATAGATGCAGCGGAGCTGCAACTTTGCCAACGAACCTGCCCCGATACCTCGCAGCTTGCTGCGAGGTCAGGTTCATTTTTTTGAATAAATGAAAGAAGAAGTTTATTACTTAAAAGACTTAAAATAGTTTTAGAAATCCCCCGTAGGGGCACATTGATGATGCGGCGTAGGGAATTAAAATCTTTAGGATTGTTTAAAAATTTTAAATAAGCTAAAACGTCTTTAATTTCGCGTCGTTCATAAAATCTAACCCCACCAATGATGCGGTAGGGGATATTATAGCGGATTAAAATCTCCTCCAGCGCTCGAGATTGGGCATTTACGCGGTAAAGAATGACACTATGATTATAGTCCCGGTCTGAAAGCTGATTTAATCTTTTAATCTCTTTAACCACAAATTCACTCTCTTCTTCGTGGTTTAGAAGACTTATGATTCTGACCTTTTCGCCT
>JAPLVI010000029.1 GCA_026397195.1 Candidatus Berkelbacteria bacterium
TTCCACCAATTGAGAAAAAAACAGGGAAAAACCAAAGCTTCCTTTGAAGATTTTTTAGCTGGCACTAGTTTCGGCGGGACTTTCGGCCGAATTTTGTGCATTTCTTATGCTTTTAATGACGAGCCGATTAAAACGCTCAAAGGTCACGAGAAAAAGATGCTTGAGGATTTTTGGAAAATTGCTGAAAGAGTTGATTTATTTATCGGACATAATATTTTGCAGTTTGATTTGATGTTTATCCGCCAGCGCTCAATAATTTTGGATGTCAGGCCTACAAGAATACTTGATTTGAAAAAATATTACTCCAAAGACGTCTATGACATAATGCACGAATGGAATAACTGGAACGGCACTATTTCGATGGACGAGCTGGCGCATGCCTTTGGCATTCCGTCTTCCAAAACAAAAATGGATGGCTCACAGGTAGCCGGATTCCACGAAGAAGGCAGAGATGAGGAGATATATGAATACTGCTCGGCTGATGTTGAAGTAACCCGCCAAATATACAAAAAGATGAATTTTGAAGAATAATGGTATAAACTGAAATTAACATGCCTAGAAAAAAGAAAAAAGAAGTAGTTGTTTTTATTACCAAAGATTCATATTTGGCAGCTATTAAGAATAGCATAAATACCCATCTTTACCGCAATTTTTACGCTAAAGTCAATAACAAAAGAGAAGATATCGTTAAAAATGGCGAACTTTCCTGCGCTTATTTTGTTTCGTCAATTTTAGTCATTTTCAGCCTAATAGAAGGAATCCACCTGACCGTTAATGGAACAGAAAAAGATCTAAAGACAAGCGGCTGGAAAAAGATTAAAAAGCCAGAAATAGGATGTGTTTTAATTTGGGTGTCGAAGAAATATAAAGATGGTGGCGCCCATCGCCATATGGGATTTTATATTGGTAAAGATAAAGCAATCAGTAATGACCACCAAAAAGGAACGCCAAAGATTCATCATTGGACCTTTAATCGGGGTCGAAAAGTGGAATCCATTTTTTGGAATCGAGAACTTAGCTCATAAAAAGGATTTTGAAGAATAGAAAAACAAAGGGCGCTCAGCGCTCTTTTTTATTTATAATTGAAGATAATGATGAAATATGGTATGTTTCAGGTGAGTCTCGAGTGCGAAAGGGGGGACACCTATGCCCGAGTCTCCAGCCCGTCGACGGATGAAAGTAGCTTGGCACAAGAACAAGCCTAAACCCGGCAAGAAATGGCATTGGCTGAAGGGACGAGCAATGCGGGAGGTGCTCGGCAAGGCCATCAAGGATGGCGTAAGATTCGAGGTTGGTGACTTTAGGTACTTCGTCAAAGACCTCGAATTGAGCCAGTGGGCTTTCAGCTATCCGAGATGGTACGATGCAATGGAGGAGTTCTACTGCCTCGCAATCGAAGCAAAGAACGAATCCGCTTGTCGCAGCCTCGAATTCTGGCTGGACCGGCCGGCTCTATACCTTCATAGTGAACTGATGTATGTCGGACGCGTCTTCAACTGGGATTTCGGAGACGGAGAAGAACCGGTGCGTTGTTCGAGCTTCAACTCCAATCACCAGTTCATCACTGTCTGTTTCGAACAGACATCAGTACTGCCTAAGATGCCGGCCAACGAAACCATAAGACCACACCGCCGTATCCGGTGGAGCGAACTCGAGCAAGACCCCGGCTCGCAGCCGTAAAACAGCTGAGAGCCAAATCAGAGTAATCAATTAGTTGATTTCTCTGATTTGAATGGACAAATAATAATTAATTCTCGGCAAAAGTTAAAAAAGAATATAATAAGATCATAGAAAATCGAGAAATCGAAATCTAGATTAAAAAAATATTATGGATCAAGAAACTGAACAAACGCCTGAAGCTGGTGATCCGGTGCAAGAAGCAGGAAGTATTTATCAAGAATATGTTGACTTTTGGCAAAAAGATCCACCTTCAACACGTATAAGTGGACGGCAAGGATTAATCGCCGCTACAAAATCTCGTGGTCCTGAAAATCAAAGCGAGACGGCGAAGTCCTTGGCAGAGGATAGTGCCGGAAATGGTTTTTCCCAGCCAGTAGTGCTATTCCTTGAGCTTACGGACCTTAGCGAAAAAGATAAATGGAGTATATTAGCTAGAAGCTTAGAAAAAGAGGTGCAAAAAAGCACTGAATCGATCGAAAGGCAGAAATCTGAGGAAACGTTTGCCGGCCCGGATGGAAAAGAAATGACTTCTGAACCTGATAAAGAAGTTGCTCAAAATAATGAGGCAGAAGTAGTAAAATTACGTCAAAAAGCTGAAACCATGCGCAAAGGAATTGCAGCTTTAGGATAATTATTCGATATTGAATTAAAAAAATGAAAAATCTTGCAACAATTAAAAAAGAACATCATAAGCTCGCCAAAGCGATTAAATTTTTGGTTGATAATGTTCTTGATAAAAATGGAGAAC
>JAPLVI010000173.1 GCA_026397195.1 Candidatus Berkelbacteria bacterium
GATTTTTTGATTTTTGATATGAAGACGACCTTCTTTTGTTGCTTCATATCCAAGTTTCTTACGTGCTACCGCGCTATCAACCACCCTATAAAAGGTTGTTACAAATCCTTTTCCTAAAACTGCCTCTTTAATTGCCTCTGGTAAAGATAGCCTTTTTACCGCGTTAGCTAGCTCGACCCTTAGAACATCTTTGTTTTTTCCATACGAGCGCCTAATAGCAAAATTTCTTCTCTCTGGTTCGCCCCAACCAACCTCGTTATTACCTTTATTGTGCTTTCTATCAACGTATCTTAACCCCTCTTCTTTAACTGACGTAATATTTGCTTCAAGTAAGAAGCTATTATTAATATCTATCCGTTTCTTTAATTCCTCAAAGATTTTTTTAGTGCCGACATTATTGGCAAAAGACGGATTCGCTAAAAGTTTATAGGCAGCTAATCGCCTATTCCCTTCGAGGACGATATGTTTCTTATTAAGTTCTAATACCACTATCTTTTCTAACTGAGGCAGGTTAAATTCATCAATAATTTCTTTAGCCAAAGCTTCTATCTTAAATTCCTTTTTCTTCAGAAAATACTCGATGAGCTCGCTCTCGCTTTTATTAAAATACTCCTCGGGGAAGCGAGCATTTTCATCCCATAACGAGAGATCCTTAATGGCAATATTTCCCCTTTTCCATTTTTGAATTTTCTTGCTCATAGTTTTTATAATCCTATTTCAAAATTATTTATACATATTTTTATTATAGTTCGTTTTCAGAATATTGGTAATATTTTATCGGACTAGACATGCCGCTATGTTGCTTCAACAATTTTTATTTCCTCCAAAGTGAGACGGTAGAATTTATATACCAGTTCGTCTATGAAAATATGTCTTCTAAAGATTTGCTGATTTTTGTTTTTGATTTATGCGCAGGGGGTTTTTGTTTTTTGACCCCGTCTGCTTTCTTTTTTTCTTGAATCAACGGCAACGGACTCACTTTTTTCTCTCGTTTCGTACTCGGAAGCTCAACGCGCGGAATTTCCTTTAGTTCGCCTTTTGTGCTCCATTCGCGCCACTGATTTAAAATGACCTCAAGTTGAGGTTCAAGCCATTCGCAGACCGGCCCACTTGTCGATTCTGGCTCACTCACGGTTGCCATAAATACTGGATAGTCAAACGCAGAAAAATCATCATTACTGATGGTCTCCTCCTTGTCTGCGTCTCTTAATTTCTCTGCATAAAAAATAGACATTTTCATTAAAGCAGTTTGCGCACCTCCTCCTTGACGACGCGTCGAGGTACCCTTCTTAAAGACTCCTCGCGGCAAACTTACAACCGCTAGCACTTTACAATGATTAGCAACGAACTTGCGTAGAATTTCATCGTGAGAATTTGAAAAAAATCCTTCTGGCAAAATAAGGCATATTTTTCCGCCAATTTTTGCACTAGCGACCGCCTGTTGAATAGAAAGATTATATTCCGACAGATTACCATCGAGCCGGCCATTCCTGTCTAAGTCCCGGTCAAGATGACTTCCGATTTTTGCCAATTCCCCGTGTTCATATTTGTTTCCGCCCGCCGGGCAAAGCGTCGATCCATTCGCCGGTTTTTTTGAAATACAGAGCTAAATAGGTTTTGGCAACAATATATGGCAATTCTTCTACGTCCACTCCGCGAATATTTTCTAGACTGACTCCGCGTTCAACGGCGGCTGCCAAAAAGCCACCACTTCCACACTCAAAATCCAGCACTCTAGTTTCCGAACCAAAACCGCCCGCCAGGTCAGCCATAAAGGCAATCACACATTGTTCGGTAAGATACTGATTAAAACCACCTCCCTGAAAAGAGCGTAGAATTGCTCTACGGAATTCTCGAGCGGCTTCTGCACCAAGCGAAGCCGTCAGATTAAAACGGTCAAATAAATCGCGGATTGCCTTTTGCCCCTGTATTGTCAAACTAGTATACGGTGGCTGGCCGGCAAACTTGCCGCCATACGCTAAAAAATTAAGAATCTGCAATGAAACCTTTTTGATAACTTCGGCT
>JAPLVI010000024.1 GCA_026397195.1 Candidatus Berkelbacteria bacterium
AAGGGTTCGGCGGCTGTGATTTTTTTTAAAAGAGCTGTCTTCAATAGCACCCCTGCACCGCTGGGATACGGAATCTCTTGATTATAGGACTTGTCTTTTTGGTACACTTCTTTATACCCACCGCAAAAACCTAGACCTAAATAATACACCTGGTTACCTATGGTATTTATCAAATTCTTATTGTTATAGAGCATTATTCTCGACTGGACTGCACCAATTTTCTGATCTGACTCGGCCAAGCCAATCGCTGCACCAAGAAAATTCCTATCAACAACCGTATCGTGATTCAGAAGATAAATGTAATCAAAACCTTTTTCTATTGCCCATTTAATACCTATATTATTCCCTTTGGCGAAACCATAATTTTTTTTATTTCTAATGACAGCTACTGATGGAAAATTCCGTTCAATGAATAATATGGAATTATCGCTCGAGTCATTATCAACCGCTAAAATTTTACAATTATTTCTGGGATAATTAATTTTTAATAAACTTGAAAAACAATCTTTAATGTATTGCTGGCCATTATAAATCAAAACAATCACACAAACACTTTTATCGATCATAAATTCTGGATGTCTATGAGAATTGGGTTGATAATATACAAATTTATTTTCTGTTTTTTCTTTTGTTGGAATTCTCATGATATTTTTCATCGATGCTAATGTATCTTACAATTTTAGTGATATCTCGTTCTATCTTTTTTTGCCAAATGAATACCCTAAAAAGAATGTAAAAGATTACAATTACCGAAAAATAAATAACTGCATCTACTCCTCGGCCAACGCCAAGTTCAAGGGCAATAATCGAGGTAATATTCGGCAGAAGAACAACTATAGCAATAATAAGCCATAATACTCCCCAAGCGAACGCCTCTTTTAGAGATAATTCTTTTCTTTTAAATTTAATTGACAGTTTTAATAATGAGAATACAGAGATAGCAACAATAATTAATTGTACTAGATTCATAATTTAAATAAATTTATCAAAAAATAAATCTAAAATTATCTTTAAAAATCCCGAGGCTTTTTGGCCTTTATTTAAAGAGTATTCCGAATATTTCACTGTTACGGGAATTTCCATAATTTTAAATTTTTTCTTCGCCACTTCATTTAATATTTCTGAAGCGTGCGCCATTCTATCTTGCTGTAAATCAATCCTTTTGGCAACTTCAGCCGTCATTGCTCTAAAACCATTATGGCTGTCTGTTAACTCCAAACCAGTTGTTATTTTGGTAAAGAATATCGCCATTTTTAAAATCAATTTTCTCGAAAAGGGAATGTTGGATCTAATATCTAAAAAACGAGAACCCAATACAACATCAGCCTTTCCATCCAATATTGGCTTGACGATCCGGGGAATTTCTTTGGGGGACATTTGTCCGTCGGCATCAAAAGTAATGATTATTTCGGCGCCGTTATTAAGAGCAAGGTCAATACCGGTTTTCAAAGCCGCGCCCTGACCTCGATTAAATAGGTGCCTCAAGGAGACAACGCGACATTTCCTTATTAAATTAAAAGTCTTATCCTCTGAACCATCATCAACCACTATAATATTTTGACAATATCTGCGAACATCATGCAGAATCTTTTGTATTTTTTTTTCTTCATTGAAGGCAGCAATTACTACAAATGTTTTCATAAAAAGATCGTTTTGTCTATTCATTAATTATTATCGTGTTTTTGTAATCAGAAATACCCCCAGAAGGATAATAATAACTCCTAGCCAACGCCATAAAGAGACTTGCTCGTGGAGAAAAATTTTGGAAACTAATAAAGCCAGAACATAACTTAAGCTAAACAAAGGCGCAGCATAACTTAAATCCTCATGGCTTAAAATATCAAAAAGACAAAGGACAGCTATAATGGCCGTGCCGATTCCTGCCCAAAAATAACCTGTGCCTAACAACTTCCAAATGTCGCCAAAAACATGGGTACTGGTCAAAGTAATACCGCCTGTCTGGGCGAATGCTTTTTTCCAGAAAACACTGCCTGTTGCGCCGACAATTATGGCAATAAAAAGAATTAAATAAGTTCTCATTTTTTCTTCTCCTTTGTTTTATTTAATAAATCAGATAGCGTATGATAAACCATAAATCTCAGCCAAGATTTATCACTTTTTTTTCTTTCTCTTAAACCCAGTATAGCAGACTTGGTTTCAAGAAAGGGGGCTTTAATAAAATAGATAATATTTCTTTGTCTTAAAAAAAACATATTCCAAAAAAGTAAACTTGTCATAAATAAGAATAAATTTTTTAGAATAATTTTTTTAGGAAAATATTTGAAGTAAATTTTTGTCCGGTTGATATTAGCGTGATATTGCTTAAATGGAGTCGGGGCAAAACTTGGTTGCTTGCTTTGAGTAGCAGATAATTTATGATAAACAACAATTCTAGGATTATAAATAATCTTATATCATTGTTCGCGGATTCTGATAGAAAGTTCTAATTCCTCATAATACATAAAAAAACTCGGATCAAACAGAGGTGATTTTATTATTTTTTTCCTGAATATCATGGCACAAGCCGTGGCACCAAAAACTTCTTTACTTTTATTAAATTTTTTGCCGTCTTTCTCCCTGAAACCTCTTCCCCAATTAAAACCCAGGTTATTAAAGTCAGTGCCGGCGCTGTCAAGCCTACTTTTATCAAATTCAAAAAGAATTTTTGGCGCTTGGGCTCCTATTTCAATATCGCTAAAACCTTCTACTATTGTTTTTAAACAATTTTCACTTTCGAGAACGGCATCGGGATTAAGAAGAAAAACATATTCCCCAAGTGCTTTTTTGTAACCAAAATTATTGCCTTTGGCAAAACCAAGATTTTTTTTAAGTTTGAACAATCTGACGCTGGAAAAATTTTTTTTGATTAAATCATAAGAGTCGTCTGAAGAATCATTATCAACTATAATCACTTCGAAATCACGAAAAGTTTGTTTATAAATAGAGTGAAGGCAATCTTGAATTATTTCTTCACCATTAAAATTTACAATAATGATAGATACTTTCATGAGTTGCTATTTGTTTTTTGAGCAACTAAAACAATGGTATCGCTCCTCTGGCTAAGTGCTGTTATGTAGGCCCAAATGAAACCCAAAAAATCGATGGGGCTGATTTTTGAAGTTGTTTTTTTACCTTGCACAAGGGCTATTGTTTCACGAAAAATAACCATATTATGGACCAAACTAAAATAATTCAAGGCTTTAATTTTAAAACCAGAGCCCTCGATCAATTTTTTAAGATTATTGGGAGTAAATTGAAAAAGATGACGGGGAACATCCAAAGAAAACGCTTTTTCTTTAAAAATTTTGACTGATAAACTATTAAAGTTCGGCACGGCCAACAAGAGAATGCCGTCTTTTTTTAGCCATCTTTTTATTTTTTTTATCATCGTTTTCGGATCATAGAGGTGCTCAAGAACATGATGCATAATAATTAAATCAAAATATTCAGATTCAAATATTGTTCTTTCGACATCTTTGACCATGACATTTTTTATCCCCCAGTTACGCCTTGCATATTCGACCGATTCTCTAGATATCTCCGTGCCATAACATTGCCAACCTTGATTTTTAAGACCAATCAAAAGATCTCCTTTGCCGCATCCCAAATCCAAAACCTTGCCGGGCTCAAGAGCCATCTTTTTGACAATTGAATAAAATTCACGGTAAGGGAGGCTAACCTTGCGTGAGTCAGCTTTACCCCCATGGTCAAAGTATTTTGATGGATAAAAATTACCAATATTTTCTTTGGTGGGCCGTGGACTCAAAAAAATTGAGTCGCAACTATCACACTTTTTTAAATAGGAATAATAATTTAGTCTATAGCGAAAGTCTCTAACCTTTAAAATTTTTTTTGACTTCTCCTGTGCACAAATCGGACATTGTTGAATTAATTCCTGCTTCATCTTATTTTTAATAAGTTATTTTATAAAAAAACCGAGATCAGGCTCCGGTAAAAAGACGAAATTGGATTTAAAAAATATCTAAGCAAAAAATTATCAATCATTTTAAATTAAATTTTATATATTAAAATCAGTGCTTTTGAATCTTCATAAACTCTGGGAAAATATTTATCTATTTCTGAATCAATTTCTCTTCGTCCTTCTTTCGGAATATCAATTGAGGTATATTGGGCTAGTTCTTTTATTGAATAGATGTCTTTAAAATTAATATTTGATAATGAGGCATGCTCTGCAGGAAAATCTATATAATACATATGCACAATATTTCCGGCAACAAGTACTTTGGAATTGCCAATTGCTTTCTTAATCTGACCATTATAATCATAAATATCCCAATAATCAAGAGCCATGATTTCAGTTAAAAATTGATACCTCGATTCTAGAAAAGCGTAAGCGAAATACGATCTAACTTCACTAAAAGTAAAAATTAGATTAACCAAGACCACCAGAATAACAAATATCTTGGCGGAGAAACTAACTGCCAGGTGATAATTAATCAATTTATTAAAACCAAGACCAGCAAGGATGGCCAAACCCACAAGGCCGGGGAGTAAATATCTTGGCTCGTTGACTGGGGACTTCACCCAAATAAGATAAAACGCCAAAAAAGAAAGGAAAAGCAAAATCGCTATCATATAATTTTTACGAGAAAAGCCAAAAATAAAAAAAATTAAAAGAGGAAAAATAAACAAGACGTTTTCCAAAAAAAGTCTGCTGATTTTAATCAGTATGTTTCCCGATGGTCCGGATACAATTTCTAAGTTATTAGAGGGATAAATGAAGCTGCCCGTATGCAGTTTATTATCTAAATACCAAGCGAAAGAAAAAATAAAAGCGATAATAATATATGTTAATAGATTCTTAAAAAGACAATGAATATCTTTCTTAATTACTAAATTTTTGACAAGAATAATCAAAATAAAAATTGGCGGAATAAAAAACCCATTAAATTTACAGGAAATAACAAAACCACTAAATATCGCCGCTAGTACAAGATAATAAGTATTTTCTTCATCAAACCAGGTCAAAATGGCAAGAAAACTAATTGCGGCAAAACCAAAAACAATTAAATCAATAAGTCCATTTAGTGCATTCATTAAAAAAGGCATAGCGATGAAGATTGAGAGGGCGGAGATTAAAGCAGGCAGATTGCTAGCTTTTTTTCGCACATAGGCAAAAATGGCCAAGGTCCCCAAGAGTCCAAAAAATAAATTGACGAGCTTGGCGGCAATTTCCGCCTTGAAAGAAAGAAATAAGGAAAAAAACATCTCTGCCAAACGGGGGAAAGCTGAGGTGAAAAAATAAGAGGAGGTTTTTGTTCCTTCCCAGAACGCCTCAATCGAAACGTGGTGATTATCAAGATAATATTTTGCTTCGCCGAAATGATACCAAATAGTATCAATTGCAAGCACAGGCGAAACCGTGCCAATAAAAACATAAACCAGCCAAACGATTGCTAAGATTATAATAATCGTAAACCAAATATTTTTCTTGAAAAATAAGAGATTAATCTTTTTGAAAAAATCCCTTAAGACTAATAACCAAAAAAGTATTTCTTTGTATACCAGGATGCCAACCAGAATCAGAAGTAACCAAATCACCCAAGGATAAAATAAACGGAAAAGACCAATAATATAAAGGAGACAACCAAAAACTCCAAAGCCAATGCCGCAAGAATAGATAAAATTATCTAAAGTCGATAATCCTTTGGGGGGAAATAATTTCAATAATTTACTTCCGAAAGATAAAAGGATAAAACTCACAATGAAAAAAAGAATTAAATTTAAAAGAAT
>JAPLVI010000114.1 GCA_026397195.1 Candidatus Berkelbacteria bacterium
TCACCTTGGCAATAATTGAAGCGGCGGCAATCGAAACACATTTCATATCTCCTTTGATAATCGGTAAATGCGGTATCGAGAGATTGGGAATTTTATACGCATCAACCAAAACAAAATCCGGCTTAAGATTCATATTTTTAAGCGCTTTTTTATAGGCAAGAATCGTCGCTTGATGAAGTCCCAAACTATCAATTTGATAATGAGAGATGAAATGAATTGAATAAGATACAGCTTCTTTAATTATTTTATTGCCAAGCTCTTGTCTTTCTTGAGAAGACAGCAGTTTTGAATCACGCAGTTTGTATATTCTTTTTTCTGGAAGAATTACAGCCGCAGCAACGACTGGTCCTGCCCACGATCCTCTACCAACTTCATCAAGACCAGCAATAGCTGAATATCCTTGTTTAAAAAGAGCAATTTCATAATCTCTTTTTGGAATTCTCAATCTCTTAATTAGCTTTGGTTTTCTTGCGACCATTTTTTGCTCCTAATATTTTTTCCAGGAATTGTCCCGTATATGATTTTTTAATTGATACCACTTTTTCTGGGGCACCTTCAGCAATAATATATCCGCCTGCTTCCCCGCCCTCAGGACCAAGGTCAATAATATGATCAGCACACTTGATAACATCTAAATTATGCTCAATAACGAGAACTGTATTCCCTTTATCTATCAAGCGGAACAGAACAATTAAAAGTCGTTTAATATCATCAAAATGAAGACCGGTCGTTGGTTCGTCAAGAATATATAAGGTTTTACCGGTTGATTTGCGTGATAATTCGGTTGAAAGCTTGATTCTCTGCGCCTCACCACCAGATAACGTGGTCGCGAATTGTCCTAATTTAATATAAGAAAGACCAACATCACATAAAACTTGTAATTTTTCCGAGACAATCGGAATATTGGCAAAAAATTCGAGCGCTTCTTCAGCTGTCATCTCTAAGACATCAGCGATTGTCTTTCCTTTATAATGAATCTCAAGTGCCTCTTGGTTATAACGCTTGCCTTGACATTCTTGGCAGGTAACATAAACATTAGGCAAGAAGTGCATTTCAATGCGCAATAGTCCTTCGCCGCGGCAAACCTCGCAACGTCCACCCTTAACATTAAAGGAAAATCTGCCCGGTTTATAACCTCTCATTCTGGCTTCGGGTGTTAAAGCAAAAAGATTTCGAATTGGCGTAAAAACTCCAGTATACGTTGCTGGATTGGAACGAGGGGTACGGCCAATGGGTGACTGGTCAATCGAAATTACTTTATCTAAATTGTCCGTGCCCGTTATTCTTTTATGTTTCCCGGGAATAACCCGGCTGTGATGAAATTTAACCGATAAAGCCTTTGAAAGAATATCATCCATTAGAGTCGACTTGCCTGAACCGGAAACGCCGGTAATGCAGACAAATTTTTCCAAGGGGATAGAAACATTAATATTTTTCAGATTGTTCGCTTGAGCTCCTAAAATTTTGATTTCTTTGCCGCTACCTTTTCTCCTTTCGGAAGGAGTTGGAATTTCTTTGCGCCCGGAAATATAATCGCCGGTCAAAGAGCCTTTGGCTTTGATAATATCATTTAATTTTCCAACGGCGACTACTTTTCCCCCGTGCTCACCAGCACCCGGACCAACGTCAACAATAAAATCTGCCGACTCGATTGTTTCGCGGTCATGCTCGACGACAATAACGGTATTGCCCAAATCCCTTAAATTTTTAAGCGTAGCTAGAAGCTTTTTATTATCGCGCTGATGAAGACCAATTGATGGTTCATCCAAAATATAAATTACTCCCATCAAACTCGAACCGATTTGGGTGGCAAGCCTAATTCGCTGCGCTTCGCCTCCAGAGAGTGTCGAGGCATTGCGGGCAAGAGTTAAATATGAGAGGCCAACATTTTCAAGAAATCCAAGTCGTTCTTTAATCTCTTTCAGGATCTGGCGGGCAATGTGGGCTCGGGTTGCGTCTAGCTTCAAATTGATAAAATATTTATGTTCTTTATCAACGGTCAGTTCACAAACATCAATAATTGATTTATTTTCGATTTTTACGGCTAAAGCCTCAGGCTTTAATCTTTTACCGAGACATCTAGGGCAGATTTTTTCGATCATGTAGCGTTCAATTTCCGTCCTTAGATGATCGGATTCAGTTTGATGATAGCGACGTTCGAGATTAGGAATCACCCCCTCATAACCAGTGGGATAGCCAGAGACATAATAAGTTTCGCCCTCTGTTCCATATAAAACAATATTTTTGGCTTCACGGGAAAGCTCAGAAAAAGGAACATCAATTGAAAAATGGTGGTGCCGGCCTACCTCTTCAAGAACGCGCATAAACCAAGAGCCCTGGCCAATGCCGCGTGTCCAAGGGCGAATCGCCCCTTCAGCAATCGTTAAGCGAGGATTAGGTACAACTAGGTCGGGATCAATTTCTTTTTTTGCGCCCAACCCTTGGCATTCCGGGCAAGCACCATGAGGAGAATTAAAAGAAAAAGTCCGTGGTTCAATTTCGGGAAGTGAAATACCACAATGCGGGCAGGCAAAATCCTCAGAAAATATCTCTTCTTTTATTTTGGAATCTATAACGGCAATAATTACTCCGTCTGAAAGACCAAGTGCAGTCTCCACTGATTCAAATAGTCGCTCTTTATTTGTTTCTGACAGAGCGACGGATAAAGGAATCCGGTCAATAACGACTTCAATTGTATGCTTTACATTTCTATCTAATAGAGTCTTTTCGACGGTGGAATACATATTACCATCAACCCTAATTTTTGAAAAACCAGAACGCCTGGCCTCTTCAAAAATATTTTTATGCTCGCCTTTTTTATCTTTTATCACGGGCGAAAGAATGGAAATATATTTTTTGCTATCCATTTTTCCTTTGTGTGTTTGAATTAGATCTCTGATTTTCTGATTAATCTGGGTGGCGGTTTGTTTGGTTACTTTGCGACCACATTTGGGACAATGTGGTTCACCAACTCTAGCAAACAAAAGACGCATATAATCATAAATTTCGGTTACCGTGCCGACGGTCGAACGCGGATTGTGGCCGGCACTACGCTGATCAATTGAAATTGAGGGTGATAATCCCTCGATATAATCAACGTCCGGCTTTTCCATCACCCCTAAAAATTGCCGAGCATAAGATGACAAACTTTCGACATAACGACGCTGTCCTTCAGCAAAAATGGTATCAAAAGCAAGCGATGATTTACCCGAACCAGAGATGCCAGTAATAACGATTAAATTATCCCGAGGTATCTCAAGACTAATATTTTTTAAGTTGTGTTCACGAGCTCCAATGATTTTTATCTTGTCCATAAACTAGTTCTAGTTTTGAAAAAATTCCGCGCGCAAGCTGAAAATCATCTTAGCACATAATGCCCATCTCGGTCAAGGGGGGCACATTAGCGAGTAATTCGTGGTAGTCCTGTTGCAAAAAAATATTTACTTTGGTAAAATTTTGTTAAACAAATATTTTTTTTAAATAATCATATTTAAGTAATTACCCGCATAAAATATCTGGCGGGAGAAAAAGAGAGGGCAGAATGGCAATGTTCGGAGGAGAAGAGGACGAAAAAAATATGGAACCACAAGCAGAAACAATTGTGGGCGTTGATGTAACCATCAAAGGTAACTTTAAAAGCCCTTCAAACATCACCGTAAACGGAACAGTTAAGGGACGGGTTGACACCAAGACCGATGTTACTGTTGGCGAAAAAGCAACTATTGAGGGTTCAGTCAATGCCAGAAAGGTTGTCATTTCCGGCACAATTCAAGGAAATGTCGAGGCAAGAGAATCTTTGGAAATTACCCCTACCGGAAAAATTTTTGGTGACATCACAACAGCAAACCTGGTTATCCAATCCGGTGCAATCTTTGTTGGCAAGAGCATGATGGTAGAAAAGGGTGAGCTTAAAGAAAAAGAGGAAGAACTAGAGGAAGCAGTCGAAGAAGTCGCAGACGAAGCCAAAACCGAAGAAGAACCGGTCGAAGAAGAGGTGGTGCAATAGTTTGTCTTCATAATTTTTATTGAATCGCGAATTCTGCGTATATTTTGGAGGTAGATTTTATTAAGTAATTATAAAATCAGAAATCCGAAACCAGAAATCAGAATCAATGACGAATAACCAAATGCTTCAATTCGTCATTTAAAAATTTCTGATTTGATTCGTCATTCGGATTTCGGATTTCGTCATTTAATATAATGTATTATTACATCTTCGAACCAACAAAAAATCCAAAAGAACTAAAGGTTCAGGATGAAATTAAGGTTAAACTTCAGACTTTGGGCATTGTGGGTGAATCTGTCACCCTTTCTTTGGCTGAAGAACCGAGAGATTTGGCCCGAGTTGGACTGCGCAAAAACTATTCAACAATTGTCGCCTGCGGTTCAGATCGTCTAATTAATGAGGTGGGATCGGGTTTAATCGAAAGTGGGGCTGTTCTTGGAGCTATCCCCCTTAAAGAAAATAGTGCTTTCCATACTATTTTGGGAACGACTAATTATCTCGAAGCCTGCGATATTCTGCCGCAGCGTAAGGTACTGACGATTGATTGTGGTTTGATCAATTCCTCAAAAATTTTCATTACTGAAGTTACTGTTAAGCCTAAAAAAGAGCTGTCTCTTTCTGACAGTGGACTAATAATTGTCAATTTTGATGGCAATTTTCAGGCAGAAACAAAATTATGCGATATCACTGTCTCCAATGCCGGGGCTGGCGAAAAAGATACAGAGAAAATCCGC
>JAPLVI010000027.1 GCA_026397195.1 Candidatus Berkelbacteria bacterium
TATTTGGTGAGTCGCGTATACCCTCTCTTGTTCAATTCAACCCTATGTCAAAGATGATTGAAATTGTAGATAATAATATTGTGCTGACAAGCATGGGTGGGCTGCCATTGATTAGATATGACACCCGCGATTTTGGAGATTTACTGACAAAAGAGAATATTATTGATCATTTCAAGAAGTTTTCCAACATCAACCTTGAAAGCGAAGCCAGAGCAATACAAGCGCTTATTACAGCCCTGCCTTATCTTTTTGTTTTCGGAAGAAGTGATTATACCGCCTCAATATATGGGGTTTTAATTTATCCTGAAACAATTAAGGATATTCTTTCCTCCAATCCATTTTCAAAATATTTCAGCGGAAGATTTACAATGTCGACCGAGGAAGATAGTGGCTCAAATCAGTATTTAAGCCTTATTCTAGAAACAAAGAAGACGGTTGATGTTAAGGACGTAGCTATTCCGGTAATTGAAAAGTCTTTTGCCGAATATATTAAATTATATTCAAGCGAATATTCAAAACTTTTATCATCTGTGGGACAGAGAGTTTATCCGAAAATAAGTATCAGAAATTACGGAGATCAAGAACATTTTTCAGGTGAAAATAAACAAAGATATTTAATTTGATTACCTTGGAGGGGTCAATGTTACTTCTTTGGTCAGGATTCGGCGGAAACCACTTTATTTTGGATACGTGTAGTCATGTTTTTAGTGCCCTATTTAGTGGTTGCCATATTTTATTTTTGTTCCTCATATTTGAATGACGAATATCAATTAAACGCCAAAAAGACTTTCTTTTTATTAATCATTACGATTATTTTATCAATTATTAATATTACCCCATTAACCTATTCATCGGTTCAAATTTTGCCTAATGGAACAATTATGCCTAATACTGGTCTCGGGTTGATACTTAATGCTTTTTTTATCCTTCCTCTTTTTGGATTATCGATTGTCTCAATGATCAGGAACATAAAAACAAGTACCAATGTACACAAAAGAAAAATGATAAAATTCGCACTTTATTTGATATTGGTATCGTTTGGGATTCAAATCATTACTTCCTTTGTGATTGTCGCAATATTTAATTATACGGCATTAGTACCACTTGGTAGCTTTCTGATCTTTTTATTTGTAATACTAATGACCGCTTCAATTTTTTATTTCAAAGCATTTAAAATTAATCTAGTCGGTGCTATTCTTTTTGCGGTGATTCTGGCGATTTTTACATTTGCTGAAATCTTTACCGCCAGCAATTTTCAGGAATTATCATATAAGATAATCTTATTCTTGGCCGTTTCTTTAATCGGTTATCAATTTATTCGAAGTGTACAAAAAGAAATAGAACGTAGAAGAATTATGGAGGAGTTGGCGGAAAAACTTAAAATTACCAACGCTGATTTACTTACTCTGCAACATATTAATAACAAAATGGTATCGACTTTGGATGTAAAAAAAGTCAGCCAGGAGATCGTAGATTCGCTTTCCAGCGAATTAACCTGGAAAGGGGGATTTTTGGCTCTTATCAACGATAAAAAAGAAAAAATATTTATTGAAGCGATTACGCAAAAAATCGGCGAAAAAATTACTCCAATTTTAAAGAAACCAATCGAAAAATATACCCTTCCAGTTCGCGGTTCCGAAAGCCTCATACAGAGGTCAATTCACCGCCTTGAAATTGAGTTTACTGACTCGCTTGGTGCTTTAGTTAAGGGAGCAATTGGAAAAAAAACAGCGAAAGAAATCCAATCAAAACTCAAAATCGAGACCTTTGCTTCGGCGCCTATCGTTTATCGGGGTCGGGTAATTGGTGTATTAATTGCCGGTTTTTCGAAACCAACTTCCAAAATCAGCGCCGAGGAGAGAAAGATGATTTCATCCATTGCTGACCAGGCAGCCATCGCCATTGAGAACGCCAAACTGTATGAAGAAATTGAAAAAGCAAACATTAAGCTTAAATCACTTGATAAATTGAAAAATGAATTTCTGTCGATTGCCTCGCACCAAGTTCGCACTCCTCTTTCAATTATCAAGGGATATATCGCCCTTCTTCGTGGCAAAAAGGCTGGTAAACTCTCTGAACAACAAGATCATTTTATGAAAAATATTCAGGAGGCCAATGATCAGTTGATTAATATTATTAATGATTTTTTGAAGTTATCACGGATTGAACAGAAAAGAATGAAACTGGAAATCTCGGAATCAGACATTGAAAAAATAATTGGTGAAATCATTGAGCGACTAAACCATGAGGCTGAATTAAGGGAAATTAAACTTAAATTTGAAAATAAAACAACTAACCTGCCAAAAATTAATATTGATGAACCCAAGATTATCGAAGTAATTACTAATTTGATCGATAATGCTATTAAATACTCGCCAGAAAAAAGCGAAGTTAAAATTACGGTTGAAAGAGATGGTGATAAGCTGAATATCTCCGTGGCCGACCATGGTATTGGTGTGCCCGAAAGTTTCAAGGAAAAATTGTTCCAAAAATTCTCCCGCGCCCATAATGCAATTCAAGCTCAGCCCAACGGCAACGGAATTGGCCTGTTTTTGGTTAAAAAAATTGTTGTTGCTCATCGGGGTAAAATTATGCTTAAAACCAAAGAAGGGAAAGGCACAAAATTCAGTGTGATTTTGAATTACAATAGCGGCTTAAAACCCGGCCAAGAAATTGACGCCACAGAACTCACGAAAAAAGGTATAATAAGATATGAAGAATATGAGGACGAAAAATCCAAAATCCAAAATCCAAAATCCCAAACAAATTCAAATGACGAAAATTCAAAATCCAAAAAAATTTAAATATTTGAGCATTTGAATTTTGTGTTTGTTTAGAGTTTAGAGTTTTGAATTTAAAATTTAGTGAAAGGAGAATTTTATGGCAAAAATTTTAGTTGTCGACGACTCACCAGCACTTTTAGAGCTTTACGATTTTACGCTCTCAAGTGAAGGTCATAAGGTCGAAACAGCCAAAGATGGGGAAGATGGAATCAAAAAGTTAGCCACCTTTAAGCCTGATTTATTACTTTTAGACATCCTTATGCCCAATAAAGATGGTTTTGAAGTGCTGAAAGAGATTCGTGAAGACGAAAAAACAAAAGATCTCCCAGTTTTGCTTTTGACTAATGTTGACGAGCAGTCAAAGGTCGAACAAGGACTCAAGCTGGGTGCAACTGACTACATCGTCAAATTTCAACAAACACCAAATCAAGTAGTTGAAGAAATAAGACAAGTACTGCAAAAAATTGGCAAAGAATAAATTCTCTTTATCCTATGAAATCAGCCATATTAATTATTTTAGACGGCTGGGGCTATGCTCCGGCCTGGGGTGGCAATGCGGTTACCGAATCGCGCACCCCTAATTTTGATGAACTTTGGAAAAATTATCCTCACACCACAATACAAGCCTCGGGTGCTTATGTTGGTCTTCCCGGCCATGAAATGGGAAACTCTGAGGTCGGACATTTAAATTTAGGCGCTGGTCGAGTTGTTCGTCAGGACATTAAACGAATAAATTCCGCTATTGAGGATGGAAGTTTCTTCAAAAATAAGGTTTTTTTGCGTGCGATGAGAGAAGCAAATGTCAAAAATACAAAACTCCATCTCGTTGGTCTTGTCTCTGACGGTGGGGTACACTCTCATATTAAACATTTCTTTGCTCTTCTTGAAATGGCAAAAAAAGAAAAGGTTAAAAAGATTTATATCCATGTTATAACCGATGGCCGAGACACTGACCCACTTAGCGGAATAAGCCATATAACGAATTTGGTCGATAAAATTAAAGAGCTTGGCCTTGGAAAAATTGCCACGATTTCAGGCAGGTATTACGCTATGGACAGGGATTCTAAATATGACCGCACTAACCTTGCTTATGAGGCAATGGTTATGGGCGTTGGTGAAAAGTATCAAAATCCCCTACACGCGATTTCGAATTCATATAAAAAAGGAGTTTCTGATGAATTTATTAGACCAATGGTTTTTGATAAAAACGGTATCATCGATGAGGGAGATTCAGTAATTTTCTTTAATTTCCGTTCTGATAGAACAAGACAAATAACCAGCTTCTTGGTTGATAGGCATTTCAATAAATTTAGACGTAAAAAAGTAATAAGTGACCTTTTTTTTGTCACCATGGTCCCCTACTATGATTATGATTTGGGTTTGCCGATTCATCCTGCATTTATGCCTAAACTAGTTGAAATGTCGTTGGCCCAAGTAATTTCAGAAGCCAACATCACCCAATTTCATATTGCAGAAACGGAAAAATATGCCCACGTAACCTATTTTTTCAATGGAGCGAGGGAAGACCCTTTTCAAGGCGAAGAAAGGGTTATGGTCCCTTCCCCGAAAGT
>JAPLVI010000119.1 GCA_026397195.1 Candidatus Berkelbacteria bacterium
ACGATCGTCGCCCGGCAGCCGAGCTTCTGCGCCGCGAGTGCCACGCCCTGGGCATGATTGCCGGCAGAAGCGGCAATTAATCCCCTCTTTTTTTCTTTATCACTAAGAGAAAAAATTTTGTTATATGCCCCGCGGATTTTATAAGAACCGGTAATTTGCAGATTTTCTGGCTTTAAATAAACCTTATTTTTCGAGATTTTGCTAAAATAATCAGAATAAATAAGTTCTGTCTTTTTGATAATATTATTTAAATTATGACGCGCTGTCTGAAAATCTTTAAGATTATTCTTCATCTTTTGCCTTTCTTTTGAATTTTGAAAAAAAAACGGCCAATGGAAACCGGACCACCGCCGTCCAAATGCGGCCGAATCTTTTAGGCTCCTGGAATAAGCGATAAAGCCATTCTAACCCTATTTTTTGCATCCATTTAGGCGCACGGATGCGCACGCCGGCAATAAAATCAAATGTTCCTCCTACTCCGACGGCAACCAGAGACGTTTGGAATTTTCTTAAATTTTTATTAATCCAGATATCCTGTTTGGGCGAGCCCCAAGCAACAAATAGAATATTGGGTTGTGTATGATTTATCAAACGCCTAATCTTTTTTGTTTCTTTTGGGGAGCCGGGATAAGTATAAACTATTCTTGCTCTTGGATGAATCAATTTAACTCTACCCGCTGCCTTTTTGGCAACGCCCGGTTTCCCTCCTAACATAAATATTCGGTATCCCCTGTCTTCAGAGAGTTTACAAAGTGCCCAGAACAAATCAACTCCGGGGACTTTTTCTTTTAATTTAATGCCGTGCAAAAATCTCATTGCCCAAAAGACCCCCGCCGCTTCGGGCGTATTAAGCGAAGTGGAGTTTAGCACTCTTTTAAATTCTCTATTTTTCTGCGCCGCCATCACAAATTCTGGGTTAACCGTTGCCACCTGATGTGAAGTATCGCTTTTTATTAGTTTCTCAATTTTAATAACTGTTTGGCGGAAATCAATTTTATCAATCGGAACACCTAATATTTTTTTTCTTTCTATTGACATAATATTTTAAATATGTTATTATCTGTTATGCCATTCAGCGATAACACGAGCGACGGAGGTTGGTGATGGATAAGGTCCGTCTGTGCGAACGAGACGCAATGCTGGAACGGCTCAAGCTGGTCAGCGACATTGACCACTTGGTCAATGAGTTCTACCCCCTGCTGCTCGAACGAGCAGGCCAAGAACTCCTTGCCTGTGGTGTCATCATCTACTTCGAGCTCGCGCTTCATCAGTACGCCGGCGAAGCCACCATGCTTAAGGCGGCCATACGCTACGACCTGGAGAGGTACATCGACGCCATGGTCCCCGACACGCAGCAGGCGCAAGTCGTCAGGATCACTTGCAGAGAATGCGCGAAGAAGCCAGACAGGCCATTCAGGCCTGAGCCCAAACAAGGGGGCGGGTAACGTGAAACCCCGCGGGATGTACGTGACGTTATTTCTCGCCGCCCTCGTATAGGCGGTTGGGGGCTGGCTGGTGAAGATAAACGCGCCTGCTTGGGAGAGCAGCGCAACGACCGTATTCACCGTTCTTCTCAGTCATGCCGTACACTTCTTTGCCCCGGTCATCATGGTGATCGGAATCATCGGTATGCCCATCGCAGTGCTCGTCGGCATCGTCGATCGCTGAACTGACACTGCCACTGTTCCTCGGGCATCCGAGACCCCCGGCCTTGAGGCCGTTGACCATTGTTCTAGGTCGGCGGCCTTTATTTATTTTTAAATCCTTTATATTTATCTGAAATAAAACTCTTAAATTCTTTCCTAAAATTTATAATACCAAACTTTTGCACTGATTCACGAATTCTATGAGGAATAAATTCATCTTTTGTCTTTTCAAATTGCTCAATTGCTTGGCATAAGCCAGTAACCGTTTGTTTCTTGAAAAATATCCCCGATAAACCCTCGCTAACAGTTTCTAGAAGCCCGCCTTTTTTATAAGCGATTACCGATGTCCCTGAAGCCATGGCTTCAACTGGAGTGAGGCCAAAATCCTCTTCCGCTGGAAATAAAAATGCTTTGGCTTTCTGATAATATTTTCTTACCTCTTTATCGGGTAAAAATCCCTTGAATTCAACTGAGTGTCCAGCGATATTTTTTAAGTATTCTCTATCCGAACCTTCACCGATAATAATCAATTTCTTTTTTAGTTTATTACAGGCGCGAATGGCGAGGTCTACTTTTTTATATTTTGATAAACGCGAAACAATTAGATAAAAATCTTCTTTTTTCTCCCCCAATTCAAATTTATCCAAATCTGTTCCGGGATAAATAACATGAGATTTGCGGCGGTAATATTTTTTGATACGCTGGGCAACATTTTTGGAATTAGCAATAATATAATCAGGTCTTTGAGCCGCCTCATAATCCCAAATTCTTAATCCTAGAAATAGTTTTTCTAAAAAATATCTTTTTAGCCCCCGGACATTGTGTTCTTCGAGATATTCATCTTTATAATCCCATAAATATCTCGTTGGACTGTGAATATAAGAAATATGCAAGGTTGAAGGCGGTGTAATTACGCCTTTGCAAAAAGAATTGGTATTGGAAATGACAACATCAAATTTTGAGAGATCAAATTCCTCTATTGCCTTTGGCGCCCTGGGACGCAAAAAAACATCTCGTTTTTTAATAAAGCCCGGATATTTAGATAATGATGACTGAATTACTTCTTTATCCTTAAATTGAGGTAGCTTATTGGCGTCATAAAGCAAACAATAAATCGGCGCATCGGGAAAAATGTCGGATAAATCCTTTAATACTCTTTCCGCGCCCCCGAAATTGTTTAAAAAATCATGAACTAAGGCAACTTTCATAATGAGTTAAGAATATATTAATTTTAGGTTAAAATCAAGAAGTAACCCCACTCCGCTCTTACTGAAAAACGGATTACATCCTG
>JAPLVI010000038.1 GCA_026397195.1 Candidatus Berkelbacteria bacterium
CTTCGCTTAGTTTTGAGCCTATTCGCGGCCAAAAAATAATGGGACGGGGATTTCGTTTGGGCTTTTTAGGCATGCTTCATTTGGAAATTATTAAAGAGCGGTTAATTAGAGAGCACAATGTTGATGTTTATATTACCCCGCCGATGGTGAGCTTAAAATATGAAAAAAATGGCAAATTAATAGAATTGAAAGATCTGTTTGATTATGACAATCAAGCCAAAATTGAAGAACCCTACATAGATTTAGAAATCATTACGCCTTCGAGATTTTTGGGACGGATTATGGAGTCGCTTTCAAAAAGAAGGGCCAAGCAGCTTGACAGCCAGTTTTTAAGCGAGGATTTGACTATTTTAAAATACGAGCTGCCGCTTTCTGAGGTAATTATTGATTTTTATGACGAGCTTAAAAGCATTTCCAAGGGTTTTGCTTCGATGAGCTATAATCTTTTGGGTTATCGGGAGTCGGAGCTGGCGCGCCTTGATGTTATGATAGCAGGAGAGCTAATTACGCCGTTATCTAGAATCGTACCCAAAGAAACAATGGAGACTGAAGCAAAAGGCATGGCTTTAAGGCTTAAAAAATTAATCCCCAAGCAGAATTTTCAGGTTTCAATTCAAGTCTGTTTTGGCGGCAGGGTGTTGACACGTGAAGACATATCAGCTTTTCGCAAGGATGTGATTGCTAAACTTTATGGTGGAGACAGAACGCGCAAAGATAAGCTCTTAAAAAAACAAGCCAAAGGGAAGAAAAGGATGAAAAGATTTGGCAAAGTCGATATACCTTCAGATGTGTTTTTGAGGATGTTAAAAAAATAAGGGGGACGCTTGTTGGGCAACAATTGTCCCCCTCTGGGGGTTGTGTTCGGGGAGTGGCTCAGGAGGAAAAGCGACGGAGACTGATATGGCAGTTGGAGATGAGGTGGACGTCACCTGCGTAGGCCCAGGGCTTGATGCCGTCGATGGTGTATTGCCAGCTGCCGGCAGTGCCGTTGATGATGGTGGTTCTCCTTGTCTTTCGGTAGGAGGGGAAAGCAACCTGGATAGCTGTGAGGACGGTACTCCCTCGGGGGATCCATATGGTTTTCTCTGTGGTCCGGTTGAGACGAACTTGGATGCGCAGGGTTGGAGTTGTGGCAAGGGTGCTCTCTTGTCCATTTCCTCCTCCAGCGCAACTGGTGATGGTAGTTGCTATGCCGCCTAGCCCGAACAGAGCTAAGAATTCTATAAATCTACGTCGGGTGGTCATTTCGTTTCTCGTCCTTCCTCGCTGGGTAATCACAATTTAATATAATCATTTTTTTATTGCAAGTAATTTTTTACAAATTTGACACCAAAATTTGGCTTGATAGAATAGAAATACAAATTAAAAAAATTATGGTATTAACAAAAACGGATTTAAAAGAAATTAAGAAGGTTGTTGGGGATGTAGTTGAGGAAAAGATAGATAAATTAGCCATAATGGTTAACAAAGGTTTTGAGGAACAGTCTAAAGAGTTAAAGGGAATTCGTAAAGAACTCGCTATCCACGACTTTAAAATGACTGAGATGGTACATAAAGCGGATTATTATAAATTAGAAGAGAGGGTTTTTAAGATAGAAAGAAAAGTCGGATTGAAAAAATAGGATATTGCTTTAAAAAAATCGTCTCGTTTGTGGACGATTTTTAGATAGGCGAGTTGATTTTATGGTAAAATATGATTAGAATATTAATGTTCCCTGTTTAGAATTTCGTTATATGTGGGCCCGTAGCTCAGTGGTAGAGCAGAAGCCTTTTAAGCTTTGTGTCCCGGGTTCGAGTCCCGGCGGGCCCTTAAATTTTTTATGAGAGGTTTGGCACATTCACCGTCAGTAAGGAAAAAATGCATTAGACTTCGATTGAAAGGATATTCTTTAAACGAATTAGTCCAAGTTATTAAAATTCCCAAAACAACTGTGCATGATTGGGTATCTCACGAAACAATTTTATCGAGAAAGGCTCAAAAGAGAATTCGCCAAAGATGCCTGAATGGAGTTTTAACGGCGAACAGAAATCGGCGAAAAAAGATAATCAAACCATTAAAATGGTCAACGGAATTAGTTAGTATCCTGGGCCATTTTTTATTCGATGGCTATCCTGAAATCAAGAAAAGGGGATATGTTTATTGCAGCAGAAATCTCTCTCAGATTAGACGTATTAAAAAGCTTATGTTGAAAAATTTTGGTTTAAGTCCCCATTACAGAATTACGAACAAAAAAATAATTAGGGTTGAGTATAATTCGGTAGAATTGTATGAATTTATTAATAAAAAAATCAAAAAACTTTTAAGCTACATTTTGAAATCTCCCAAAGAACATAAAAGGTCATTTTTGAGAGCTTTTTTTGATGATGAAGGAGGAATTTATTATTATCGTGGCGAAAAACGTGCAAGCAGAACAGTTAAGGGTTTCCAATATTCTCTAAAAATTTTGAAATTAATTGAAAATTTATTGCAAACATTTGGAATAAATAGTTGCGTAAAAAGAGATCGTAATGAAATTGTTATACGGGGCAGAGAAAACCTTATTAGATTTCAAAAAGAGATTAATTTTTCTGCTGGAATTTATATAAATCATCAAAGGAAAAGGAGTTATTGGAAATATAGAATAGATAAAAGAACTATATTAAAAAGAGCAATTCAATCTTATCTTAATTAAAAAATCAGTTTTCCTGTGAATTTCCATCCCCCAAAAGGTGACTGCCTTTTATATTAAATTCTTGTGGTTGCCCACAGAAGAATCTTCGGTTCTCCCTTTTTTGTTTTATTGGATTTCGCCTGAATACCTCGAGGCTTGCCTCGAGGATGAGGGCCAATAAATGCAGCGGAGCTGCAACCTTGCCAACGAACCCGCCCTGATACCTCGTAACTTGTTGCGAGGTCGGGTTCATATTTGGTATAATGTATATAATTAAAAAAGGAGGGAAATGAGAACAAGAATTAAAACATTTTTAGCGCTAGTCTTTATTTTAGCGCTGGTTGTATCTATTACCCCTAAGGCTTGGGCAGCTCAACTCGATGCTTCAAATGAGACAGGATCTGTTTCTCTTTTGACCATCAGGGATCGGGGTAAATGCGCTCAAACTTTTAAACCAGGGATGCCGACCCTAAACAGTATTTCTGTTTATTTAGGCAATGGCGACGGGTCGGTTACTTTGCGCCTGATTAGAGTTGCCTCTGGTGAAACGATTTATGGTCAAGCAAAAGGGATTAGCAGTTGGAATTGGTATACTTTTACCCCGGATGCAGGCAGTGTGGCGGTTAAAGCAGGGGAGGTTTATGAGATAAACATCTCCACCGGTTCGAATACCCAATGGAAATTAGGGAGCAATGGTTATCCCAATGGGATGGCCTATTATCCCGACCCAGTTGCTGATGAGGATTTTTACTTTAGAACTTATGGCACGCCTGCTTCTTCACCGTCAGCCTCACCGAGTTCAACCCCGACAACTAGCGCTGCTCCGGGGTCGGGTATTGTCGGTAGCGCTCCCTCGAAAAATATTGATACTTCCATCAAATCACCAGCAAATCTTAAAGCCCAAGATGTAAGTGACGTTAAGAAGAATGAACCAAAGGTTAAATTAACCTGGGATGCCTCAAAAACAACAGATATTGAAAACTATAGAATTTACTCTAAAAAAGAATCGGCTGATTATGCCTTAGTTGTCGAAATTAACAAAGACACCAAAGAATACACTGATGCCAAGGTTGAATTTGATAAGGCATATACTTATATGGTGCGTGCGTATAAAGGAAATGCCGAATCAGAAAGTTCTAATGAGGTTACAATAACACCCAAGAAAGAGAGTAGAACCCTGAAAGTTTTTGGGCAGTTAAGTTTTGCCGGACCGATTTGGAAACAGTGGTATTTTTGGTCTTTGGTTGCTCTTGGTTTGGCCTTAATTGGATTTATTGTCTGGTATATTATTGACAGGAAAAAAAGAAAAGCAGCCGAAGGCAATGTAAACATCAAAAGTTAAAAGAGAAATAATTGGAAACAAAGATCCCTGCCTTTGGCGGGGGTTTTTGTTAAATTATGATATAATGAAAAAAAGTTAAAAGGAGGAATCTATGGGCTCTCTTAGAATGATTAAACAAATTATTATTTTTTGTGTTGTATCCGTGCTGATTTTAATTCCGGCTGGCGAAGCGCTGGCTTACCAGATTGACCAACATAATGATTCGTCACCTCTTACTCCTGTTAATATCCATAGCTTTAATTTTCTTGCCCAAACTTTTAAACCAAAGTTCCCCACTCTTAATTTGGTTACGGTTTATCTTGGAATTGGAGGCGGTCAGCTTGTCACTATAAAATTAGTTAGAGACTCGAACGGCCAGACTATTCTTAGTTCACAGCAGAATATTAATAATGCATATAGTTGGGTTTCTATGCCTGCTCCAGGCAGTGGTCTTGCTGTTACTCCCGGGGAAGTATTGAAAATAGAAATCACCACCGATTCTCGTACTATGTGCTGGCAAGTGGGTGAGAATTTATATGATCGAGGGGAGGCATATTATGGTGGCACGCCGCAAGATAGTGATTTTTATTTCCGTGTTTACGGCACCCCGCCTCCACCCGCGACGTCCAGCCCTGGTTCATCATCTTCGGTTGCTCCTTTGCCCAGCGGGACACAAGGCGCAGCACCGGCAGCTACAACCGACAAATCGATAGATGTGCCAAAAAATTTTAAGGCAGCGGATATTAGTAATATTAAAAATAACGAGCCCAAAGTGAAATTAACCTGGGATAGATCAGAAACCTCAGATGTCGATGGTTATAGAATTTATGCAAAAGACGATTCTTCGCAATTTGGGCTGGTTACAGAAATAAACAAAGACACCAATGAGTATGAAGATATTAATGTCAGTTTTGATAAAAAATATACCTATATGGTTCGTGCCTTCCGCAACAATGCCGAATCAGATAGTTCCAATGAAGCTACTGTCACACCCAATAAAGCAGGGAAGAGCCTCAAAACTTTTGGCTTTATTTCAGACAATACTCTTCTTTGGAAACAATGGCATTTCTGGGCATTAGTGGCACTTTTACTTGCAATTATCGCTTTTGTCACTTGGTATATTGTTGACAGGATGAAGAGAAAAAAAGCTGAAAATGTAGGTAGTCTTAAAAGTTAAAAGATAATAGGATAGTAAAACAAAAAACCCGCCACTGGCGGGTTTTTATTAATTATCCGGCAGCCGGAGCGTTGCCGCCTCCCTGAGAGCGGGCAGTCAAAAATCCTCCAACTATCATTAGAAGAGCAGGTATTACCACCCAAGCCACATCATAGTTCATAACTAACGAGGCGACATCTGACTGATTGAGAATTGTCATTTTGGCGGTTTGGGGAAGAAAATTAATGATTGATTCAACTATTAACCCCGTGGTTAAAAAGCTATAAATGACGACAAAAATAGTGGAAACCATTCCTTCAGATTTCCCCATACTGACCGAGAAGTCACCTTTTAAAGTCAGAAGAACAATCATCAAGCCAAAAAGAAGAGCTTTAATTGAAAATTCAGACATATTTGACCTAATCCAGAATTGATTAAAAAGAATTGAATTTCCATTAAAAAATTCAAACACTTTATCACCCCAGACAGAAGCCACAGCGAGCGCAATGTAAGTAGAAATCAGGGTGGCAAGGATTTTTTCTCTTTGCAAAATCACCCCATATCCTATGCCGACAACGAAAAAGAGAGTTATAAACAAGTCCCAGGTTGGAACAACTATCATTTTCCTCCTTTAAAGATAAAAATTTGGCAATATTTTGTGCTTTTATAATTATACCACAAAATTGCTTAAAAATTGTAAATAGCTGTGTATTACTCGCCCAATTTTCTTAATTCCTCAAACAGTCTTTTTTCTTCTCGGGTTAGTCTTTTCGGCGTGATGACTTTGATTTTAATTATTTCATCACCGCTACCAAAATGATTTAAACGCGGGAAACCCAGGCCGCGTAATCTGATCTCGTTTCCTGATTGAATACCGGCGGGAATATTTATTTGGCGTGTCCCTCCTATGATTGGAACATTAATTTTATCACCTAAGGCAGCTTGGGCAAAATTGATTTCAATATCAAGATAAATATCATCTTCTTTACGATAAAATTGAGGATGACTTTTGATATTTATTTCGAGATAAAGATCACCAGATTTTCCCGATTCGATTGCTTCGCCGCCACCGGGAACGCGAATTGTCATACCTTCACGGATTCCGGCAGGAATAACAACATCAAGAGTTACTTTCTGTCTAGAAATTCCAGCTCCACCGCATTCATGGCAGTTAACTTTGGGAATAGTACCTTCACCTTTGCATTTTTCGCAGGTGGCAATACTTTTAAATTGGCCTAAAATTGTAGTTCTTATAGTTTCTTTTTTGCCCGCACCTTTACATTCGGGGCAAGTCACTTTTTCTGTGCCCGGTTCAGCTTTATTGCCTTTGCAGCGGGGGCAGACAATATTTTTTTCCAGCTCGATGGGCAGGCTTGCACCTTTCACTGCTTCTTCAAAGTTGATTTCGATTCGACGTTCAATATCTCTACCTCTAGCTTCGCGAGTTCTTTCGCCGCCGAAAAAGACATCAAAAATATCACCCAAATTAGAAAAATCGAATTCAACCCCTTGGCCTCCGAAGCCGGAATAGTCAAACCCCCCAAATCCAAATCCTTGCCCTTGCCCGCCGGCGGTCGATTGATAATCGAAAGTATGACCGAATTGGTCATATTGTTTTCTTTTTTCTGGATCAGACAAAACCTGATAAGCTTCGGAAACTTCTTTGAATTTTTTCTCGTCGCCCCCTGATTTATCCGGATGGAACTGATGAGCTAGCTTTCTGTATGCACGCTTAATCTCTGCTTCAGAGGCAGTTTTTTGGATACCTAAGATTTCGTAATAATCTTTATTCATATTAAACTAACCATAAAGATACACTAAAAATAAATGTAAAGCAAGGTTTACATTTTTCAATACCAGAATTATTTTAGAGGAATTTGAAGGTATCGATCATTTTACCTAGAGTGTCTTTTTTTGTGGTGTAAGTTGTGCGAAGATCGAAAGTGACATTATTTTTACCCGCGATGTAATAATAAGTCGAGTTAGCTCCCTGTGGTTTGCAATAGAAATATTTGCCGCTCGTTCCTGAAATTACTTTGTCTTCTTCAATTGTGCAGTTGTAATTTTTAAATTGAGTTAAAGTTGTATTGTAACTAGTGCCATCAATAATTAGCAGCTGTATTTCATCTAAATCAGCTATTCCTCCTGCGTTGATACTATTTTCAATACTAGTCGCTTTACTTTTTTCGTAAAAATGAACGGTGGTATAATTTGGGACCGACCCTTGATTATCTGTTTTCTCTTCAGTATATTTCCAATCAGTTGGATATTTAATTGATACTTTATAAATCGAGTTAGAATAAATCTGCCAATTAGCCGTTTCGGATGAACTTGATGTTGACGGCGAAACTGAACTTGACGCGCTGGCGCTGGGTGACGAGGATAATTTGACCGTGTTAAGATTACCCGTGTCTTGGACGGTCGTTTTGTAAAACCAATACCAAACCCCTCCGCCGACTAACATAGCCGCTACGACAATAATCAAAATCGCCCAAATGCCCCGGATTTGACCTCCGGGTTTTCCCGGCTCCATATCGGCATTAATTTCTTCTGCCATTTTACCTCCCTTTTAATTACCTATTCATTATTTCGTTCA